>NZ_JBFTRV010000012.1:0-194704 GCF_056399665.1 Massilia sp. 01N410
ATCTCGAATGAACAAGTGTGCATCCTGGTGGCACGCGATCGCAGCGGCCAGACCATCGACGCCGTGACCGGCAAGGGCAGCGTGAGCAAGCGGCAGCTGGTGCAACACCTGGGGCCGCGCCTGGCGCGCGACGTGCTGCTGGTGACCGATAGCCATGCRGCCTACCCGGCATTCGCGCGGGAGGTCGGGATTTCGCATGAGGCCATCAACGCGAGGGCCGGCGAAAGAAAGCGCGGTGCGCTGCACATCCAGAACGTGAACGCCTATCACAGCCGGATGCGCACCTGGCTGCTGCCGTTCCGCGGCATCGCCAGCCGATACCTGGGCCACTACTTCGGCTGGCGCTGGGCGCTGGATGGSCAGCGCATTGCCAGTCCAGACGCCTTTTTGAGAGCGGCGCTCGGCAGATTCAACACTTAATGCAAACAGCGCCTTTTTGTATGTACGACTTCATGGAACTTGTAAATCCTTGTATGCCTAAGCTTCCACCCGGTAAGTAATTGTAAGAGTCCAGGCGAGTGGGAGGGGCCGAGCCTATAGTTCTTATCAGTTTTTCTCTCTCTCTCTCCACTCTTGAAGTGGTCTTTACCCACGGTTTCCCCCGTGGGTTTTTTTATGCCCAGGAGCCTCATCAAATGACGATGCGTACGACCATCCGGATGCCCGCGCGACTTGCCCGCGCCTGCCTGTTTGCGCTTGCCCTCGGATCGGCGGGAGCCAGCCTTGCGGTTCCGCTGATGGACTTGCGCGCTGAAGACCTGGTGCCGATGACCTCCGAGTTCAAGAAGTCGCTGAACCTGAACGCCAACCAGCAGACCCTGTGGCAGCAGGTCGAGAGCCGTTCGCGCGCCGTGCTGCGCGAGCGCCAGCACCGCCGCGAGGCGCTGCAGGAACAGGCCAAGACCCTGCTCGCCAAACCAGACGTCGAACTGCGTCAACTGAACGCCCTGGTGGAAGCGGAGAGCGCGATCGCCGTCCAGGAAGACAGGCAGCTGCGTGAACTGTGGCTGGGCCTGAACGACGCCCTCGACGACGCCCAGCGGCGCCAGGTCGCGACCCTGGTGAACGAACAACTGATGCGGGTGGTGCCGGAAGGCCGCCCGGGTGGAGAACGCGGCGGCGAGCGCGGAGGAGAGCGCGGAGGCGAGCGTGGCGGCCGCGGGATGGGCGGTCATGGCCGCGGAGGCATGGGTGGGCCGGGCGGCGGCAGCATTAACATCGGCGGCTAGGAGCCCGTTGCTTTTTCGAGGGATTTGTGTGTTTGCTATGTATCGTAAAGTAACAACGGCTGCCTGATCGTAATTTTGGCTATGCTTAAAGGCTAGAATTGGTTTAACCGGATGGCAACAGTCCGGGCAACCGATAATAACGATAAGCATGAGCAAACTGATCCCGATGGCCTGCCTGGCCTTGCTGGGCACGGCGGGACACGCATGGGCCCTCCCCCAAAGCAGTGACCAGGCAACGGCCTCCGTCGCCGAACCGACTCCCACCCAGACCGACAAGGCCGTGACCGGCAAGCAGGGCGCCCGCAGCGGCGCCGTGCCGGCCGTACCGAAGATCCAACAAGTTACCGTCAGCGGCGCGCGCGCCGACGACCTTGATGCGCGCCGCATCTCGACCGCCGCCAAGATGGTGTTCGGCCGCGAGGAACTCGAGCGCAACGGCGACACCAGCGTCAGCGAAGTATTGAAACGCCTGCCCGGCGTGACCATCGGCGGCGCGCCGGGACGCGGCGGCGGCGGGGTGCGCATGCGCGGCATGGGCAATGGCTATACCCAGATGCTGGTCAACGGCGAGCGTCCGCCGCCGGGCTTTTCGCTGGAGTCGCTGTCGCCGGACCAGGTCGAACGCATCGAAGTGATCCGCGGCCCGGTGGCGGAGCACAGCACCCAGGCGATCGCCGGCACCATCAACATCATCCTGCGCGAAGGCTACCAGCAGAAGGACGTGCAGCTGCGCCTGGCCGACAATATCGAGCAGGGCCGGCATGGCGCCAACGTCTCGCTGGCGATGCCGGGCAAGTCCGGCGCGCTCACCTGGATGATGAGCGGTTCGCTGATGCAGAACCGTCCGCACAACGAGAGCGACACGCTCAACCTCAGCACCCGCAAGGACGGCACGGTCGAGCGCCGCCAGCAGATCCACGACGAGGGCGGCGGCGTCTTCGACGGCGTCTTCCTGTCGCCGCGCTTCTCGTACAAGTTCGCCAACAGCGACACGCTGACCTTCCAGCCCTTCTTCGTCGCCAACCGCAGCCGCAATGGCGCCGACAGCCTGCTGGACCAGCCGCTGGGCAGCGTCGCGCCCGAGTACGCCCGCCAGCGCTCGGATTCGCAGTCGCATTCGGCCTTCCTGCGCGGCTTCGGCAACTGGCTGCACCGTGGCGAGGCCGGCGCCCGCCTGGAGGTGAAGTTCGGCTTCACCGGCGGCCGCAACGACAGCGATACCGTCCGCAACACTTACGATGCCGGCGGCAGCGCGCTGCGCCGCTACCTCGACAGCGACGCTAGCCGCGACAGCGGCGTCAACACTGGCGGCAAGTTCAGCCGTCCTATGGGCCAGGGCCACCTGTTCGCGGCCGGCTGGGACCTGGAAGCCAGCAAGCGCCGCCAGCAACACGTGGCGGCCGGCGACTCCGCTGCCCTGTTCGACGACGGCGGCGCCTCGCTGTCGGCCGACTCGCGCCGCGTGGCCATGTTCGTGCAGGACGAGTGGGACGTCACGCCGCAGTTCTCGACCTATCTGGGCCTGCGCTGGGAGGGTATCCGCGTTACCAGCGAAGGTGGACAGAACGGCGCCGGCGCGGACGTGAAAAACACCTCGAAGGTCTGGAGCCCGGTGCTGCATGGCGTCTGGCGCATCCCCGGCCATGAGAAGGACCAGCTGCGCGGCAGCGTCACCCGCAGTTACAAGGCGCCGGCGCTGAACGACCTGATCGCGGTGCCGACTATCTCGACCTACAACGACGCCACCCGTCCGGACCGCACCGGCAATCCGAACCTGAAGCCGGAGCTGGCCACCGGCCTGGATCTCGCCTACGAGCACTACCTGGGCAAGAGCGGCCTGCTGTCGGCCAGCGGCTTTGTGCGCAACATCGACGACCTGATGCGCCGCCAGACGGTGCTGGCCACGAATGGGCGCTGGATCTCCACCCCGATCAACATCGGCAAGGCGCGGACCAGCGGTATCGAACTGGAAGCCAAGTTCCCGCTGACGGAACTGTGGCCGGCCGCGCCGCTGGTCGACATACGCTCGAACTACAGCCGCTTCTGGTCGCGCGTGGACGGCATTCCGGGGCCGAACAACCGTCTCGACCAGCAGCCGAAGCAGACCGCCAACCTGGGCCTGGACTATCGCGCGAAGGGCTTGCCGCTGACCCTGGGCGGCAGCCTGAACTGGACTCCGGAGACGCTGGTGCAGACCACGGTCAACGAGACGGCGACCACCGGCACCAAGCGCCAGTTCGACGTCTACGGCCTGTGGAAGCTGCCGGCCAACGCGCAGCTGCGCCTGTCGGCCAACAACCTCGACCCGCGCCTGTACGACACCGCGCGCAGCCTCGACACCGGTTCGCTGGTACAGAGCGCGGCGACGCGAGCACATACATATACCCAATTCGGCATTCGCTATGAAATGAAACTGTAGTAATGAAACTGTAGTAAATGCCAGACAAGCGCCCGGTTTTGGCAAGCCGGGCTGTGTTACATTTGCCGATGGCCACAAGCCGTTCTTTTCCCTGCAACCAAGGACACCTTCGTGAAACGTTACCTTCTGAGCACCCTGACCCTGTCGATGCTGGCCGCCTTCGCCAGCGCCGCCGACAATGTCCACTCCGCTGCCGCGGGCACGACCTCCGGCATCGAGACCCAGTACATCGACCAGGGCGTGCGCGTCCAGGACGATTTCTTCGGCCACCTGAACGGCAAGTGGCTGCAGGCCACCGAGATTCCGTCGGACCGTACGAGCTGGGGCACCTTTATCAAGCTGCGCGACGACACCCAGGGCCAGGTGCGCGGCATCATCGAAGCGGACCAGAAGAAGCCGGGCAAGAAGGCCGGCAGCGACGAGCAGAAGATCGGCGACCTGTACACCAGCTTCATGGACGAGAAGAGGCTCGACGCCCTCGGCACCAAGCCGCTGGCCGGCGAGCTGCAGCGCATCCGCGCGCTGAAGGACAAGAAGGGCATCCCGGCCCTGGTGGCCCACCTGTCGCAGATCGGCGTCGCCAATCCCTACGGCATCGGCGTGGCCCAGGATGCCAAGGAGTCGACCAAGTACGCGACCTATATCCGCCAGGGCGGCCTGGGTCTGCCGGACCGCGACTACTATCTGAAGATGGACGACAAGCGCATGGCCGGCATCAAGGCCAAGTACGAGCAGCACGTCGCCAACATCCTGAGCCTGGCCGGCGACAAGGATGCCGCCGCCAAGGCCAAGGCCATCGTCGCCTTCGAGACCGAACTGGCGAAGGTGCAGTGGACCCGCGTCGAGCTGCGCGATCCGAACAAGAGCTACAACAAGATGAGCGTGGACGAGCTGTCCAAGCTGGCCCCGGACTACGACTGGAAGGCCGCGCTGGGCGCCGCCGGCATCGGCAACAAGGTCGACTACGTGATCGTCGGCCAGCCGAGCTACATCACCGGCTTCAACGAGGTGCTGAACAAGACCGACCTCGCCACCCTGCAAGCCTACTTCCAGTGGCAGGTGCTGCGCGAGTTCTCGCCCTTCCTGTCGAAGGCCTTCGTCGACGAGCGCTTCGACTTCTACGGCAAGACCCTGTCGGGCGTGAAGGAGCAGGAACCGCGCTGGAAGCGTGGCGTCGGCACCGTCGAAGGCGCGCTGGGCGAAGCCGTGGGCCGCGAATACGTCGCCCAGTACTTCCCGCCGGAGCGCAAGGCCCGCATGGAAGAGCTGGTGAAGAACGTGCTGGCCGCCTACAAGGAATCGATCGATAAGCTTGACTGGATGGGCCCGGAAACCAAGAAGGAAGCCCAGGCCAAGCTGGCCAAGTTCAACCCGAAGATCGGCTACCCGAACAAGTGGCGCGACTACTCGAAGCTGACCATCAAGAAGGATGACCTGGTCGGCAACGTGATGCGCACCGCGACCTTCGCCTACAACCGCAACATCAACAAGCTGGGCAAGCCGATCGACCGCGAAGAATGGGGCATGACGCCGCAGACCATCAACGCCTACTACAACTCGCGCCTGAACGAGATCGTGTTCCCGGCCGCGATCCTGCAGCCGCCGTTCTTCAACATGGCGGCCGACGACGCCGTGAACTACGGCGCGATCGGCGCCGTGATCGGCCACGAGATCGGCCACGGCTTCGACGACAAGGGTTCGCAGTCGGACGGCGACGGCAACCTGCGCAACTGGTGGACCGCCGAAGACCAGGCCCGCTTCAAGGCCAAGACCGACATGCTGGTCAAGCAGTACAACGCCTTCGAGCCGGTGCCGGGCTACCACGTGAACGGCGAACTGACCCTGGGCGAGAACATCGGCGACAACTCCGGTCTCGCCATCGCCTACAAGGCCTACAAGATCTCGCTGCACGGCCAGCCGGCCCCGACCATCGACGGCCTGACCGGCGACCAGCGTTTCTTCATGGGCTTCGGCCAGGTGTGGCGCTCGAAGATGCGCGACGAGGCGCAGATCAACCAGGTCAAGACCGACCCGCACTCGCCGGGCCAGTTCCGCGCCAACGGCACCCTGCGCAACCAGGCCGCTTTCTATGAAGCCTTCGGCGTCAAGGAAGGCGACAAGATGTACCTGAAGCCGGAAGACCGCGTCACGATCTGGTAATACCAAGCACCACGCATTTAAGCTGATGTATGGGCCGGCGGCGATCCCGCCGTCCCCCAGTAACCCATAACAATCCAAGGGAGATGCAAGAATGAAGAAGCAGTATCTGTTGAGCGCCCTGACCCTGGCCCTGATCGCCAGCGTCAGCCATGCTGAAGGCAGTGGCGCCGCCGCCGCCGCGAAAGTGACCGCCACCAAGGGCCAGACCCTGAGCGCCGGCATCGCCACCCAATACATCGAATCGTCCGTGCGTCCGCAGGACGATTTCTTCGAATACCTGAACGGCAAGTGGCTGAAGACCGTCGAGATCCCGTCCGACAAGTCGAGCTGGGGCTCGTTCATGGAGCTGCGCGAGAACACCCTGCCGCAGCTGCGCGGCATCATCGAAAACGTCGCCTCCAAGAACGCCGCCAAGGGTACCGACGAACAGCGCATCGGCGACTACTACGCCAGCTTCATGGACGAGGCCAGGCTCGAACAGCTGGGCGCGACCCCGCTGAAGGGTGAGCTGGACAAGATCGCCGCGCTGAAGGACAAGTCCGAGCTGCCGGCCCTGCTGGCCCACCTGGGCAAGATCGGCGTGGGCGTGCCCTTCGACTTCGGCATCCACCAGGACAACAAGGATTCGACCAAGTACGTCGCCGACATCGGCCAGGGCGGCCTGGGCATGCCGGACCGCGACTACTACCTGAAGGCCGACGACAAGAAGCTGGCCGACACCAAGGCCAAATACCAGCAGCACGTCGAGAAGATGCTGGCCATGGCCGGCGACAAGAACGCCGCCGCCAACGCGAAAGCCATCGTCGACTTCGAGACCGAGATCGCCAAGGTACAGTGGACCAAGGTCGAGCTGCGCGACCCGATCAAGGCCTACAACAAGGTCAACCTGGCCGACCTGAACACGGTGGCCCCGGGCTTCGACTGGAAGACCTGGCTGGACGCCACCGGCCTGTCCGGCAAGGCGACTTACGTGATCGTCGGCCAGCCGACCTACCTGAAGGCCTTCATGGACGTGGCCAACAGGACGCCGGTCGACACCTGGAAGGCCTACCTGTCGCTGCACCTGATCGAATCCTACGGCAGCTTCCTGTCGAAGAACTTCGTCGACGAGCGCTTCGACTTCTACGGCAAGACTCTGTCGGGCGTGAAGGAAATGGAACCGCGCTGGAAGCGTGGCGTGGGCGCGGTCGAGCGTGCGCAGGGCGAGTCGCTGGGCAAGCTGTACGTGGCCCAGTACTTCTCGGCCGAGAAGAAAGCACGCATGGAAGCGCTGGTGAAGAACCTGCTGGCCGCCTATAAAGAGTCGATCAACAAGCTCGACTGGATGAGCCCGGCCACCAAGAAGGAAGCGCAAGCCAAGCTGGCCAAGTTCAACCCGAAGATCGGCTACCCGAACAAGTGGAAGGACTACTCGGCGCTGCAGGTCTCGCGTGACGACCTGGTCGGCAACGTGATGCGTTCGCGCGTGTGGGCCGCCGACTACGAGATCAACAAGCTGGGCAAGCCGATCGACCGCGACGAGTGGGGCATGACGCCGCAGACCATCAACGCGTACTACAACCCGGAGATGAACGAGATCGTGTTCCCGGCCGCGATCCTGCAGCCGCCGTTCTTCGACGCCAACGCGGATGACGCCGTCAACTACGGCGGCATCGGCGCCGTGATCGGCCACGAGATCAGCCACGGCTTCGACGACCAGGGCGCCCAGTACGACGGCGACGGCAACCTGCGCGACTGGTGGACCGCCTCGGACCACAAGAACTTCAAGGCCAAGACCACGGCGCTGGTCAAGCAGTACAACGCCTTCGAGCCGCTGCCGGGCTACCACGTGAACGGCGAGCTGACCCTGGGCGAGAACATCGCCGACAACTCGGGCCTGGCGATCGCCTACAAGGCCTACCACATCTCGCTGAAGGGCAAGAAGGCCCCGGTGATCGACGGCATGACCGGCGACCAGCGCCTGTACGCAGGCTGGGCCCAGGTATGGCGCTCGAAGATGCGCGAGCAGCAGCAGATCGTCCAGGTGAAGACCGACCCGCACTCGCCGGGCCAGTACCGCGCCAACGGCACGCTGCGCAACCAGCCGGGCTTCTACGAAGCCTACAAGGTCAAGCAGGGCGACAAGATGTACCTGGCGCCGCAGGATCGCGTGATCATCTGGTAATCGTTTCGTCATCGTGACGATGTAAAGGGCCGCGGCATGCCGCGGCCTTTTTTTCAATCGAAAGGGACTCCTGTCATGAAACGTCTCGCCCTGAGCGCCCTGAGCCTGGCACTGATCGCCGGCTTCGCGCATGCCGCCGAAGGTGCATCCACCAAGTCGGCGCCGGCTTCCCGCCCAACCCTGGCCAGCGGCATCGCCACCCAGTACATCGATCCGTCGGTGCGTCCGCAGAACGATTTCTACCAGTACCTGAACGGCAAGTGGCTGCAGACCGTGCAGATCCCGGCCGACCAGGCCAGTTGGGGTTCCTTCGACCAGCTTTATGAGAATTCGCTGGCCGAGCTGCGCGGCATCATCGAGAAAGTCTCGGCGGATGGCGCGCCCCGGAATGCCGATGCCAAACGTATCGGCGACTTCTACGCCAGCTTCATGGACGAGGCGCGCCTGGAGCAGCTGGGCTTCACGCCGCTGAAGGGTGAGCTCGACCGCATCGCCGCGCTGAAGGACAAGACGGAGCTGCCGGCCCTGCTGGCCCACCTCGGCAAGATCGGCGTCAACGTGCCTTTCGACTTCGGCATCCACCAGGACAACAAGGACTCGACCAAGTACGTCGCCGACATCGGCCAGGGCGGCCTGGCGATGCCGGACCGCGACTATTACCTGAAGGACGACGACGAGAAGCTGGCCGACGCCAAGGCGAAGTACGAGCAGCACGTCGAGCGCACCCTGGCGCTGATCGGCAACCCGCGCGCCGTGTTCGACGCCAAGTCCATCGTCGGCTTCGAGACCGAGATCGCGAAGCTGCAGTGGACCAAGGTCGAGCTGCGCGACCCGATCAAGGCCTATAACAAGGTCGGCCTGGCGGACCTGGACAAGCTCGCCCCCGGCTATGACTGGAAGACCTGGCTCGATGCCGCCGGCCTGTCCGGCAAGACGACCTATGTGATCGTCGGCCAGCCGAGCTATCTGAAATCCTTCGTCGAGCTGTCGAACAAGACCTCGCTGGATACCTGGAAGGCCTATCTGTCGATGCACGTGGCCGATGCCTATGCCGGCTATCTGTCGAAGGCCTTCGTCGACGAGCGCTTCGGCTTCTACGGCAAGACCCTGTCCGGCGTCGAAGAGATCGAGCCGCGCTGGAAGCGCGGGGTCGGTGCCATCGAACGCTCGCAGGGCGAGGCGCTGGGCAAGCTCTATGTGGCCCAGTACTTCCCGCCGGAGCGCAAGGCGCGCATGGAAGCGCTGGTGAAGAACCTGCTGGCCGCCTATAAACAGTCGATCGACACGCTCGACTGGATGAGCCCGAAAACCAGGAAGGAAGCCCAGGCCAAGCTGGCCAAGTTCACGCCGAAGATCGGCTACCCGAACAAGTGGAAGGATTACTCGGCCCTGGTGGTGAAGCGCGACGACCTGGTCGGCAACGTGATGCGCGCCCGCGTGTGGGCCGCCGACTACGAGATCAACAAGCTGGGCAAGCCGATCGACCGCGACGAATGGGGCATGACCCCGCAGACGGTGAACGCCTATTACAACCCGGAGATGAACGAGATCGTGTTCCCGGCCGCGATCCTGCAAGCGCCCTTCTTCGACGCGAATGCGGACGATGCCGTCAACTACGGCGGCATTGGCGCCGTGATCGGGCACGAGATCAGCCACGGCTTCGACGACCAGGGCGCGCAATACGATGGCGACGGCAACCTGCGCGACTGGTGGACCAAGGCCGACCACAAGAACTTCAAGGCCAAGACCGCGATGCTGGTCAAGCAGTACGACGCCTTCGAACCGCTGAAGGGCTACCGCGTAAACGGCGAACTGACCCTGGGCGAGAACATCGCCGACAACTCGGGCCTGGCGATCGCCGCCAAGGCCTACCGGATCTCGCTGAAGGGTAAGAAGGCGCCGGTGATCGACGGCTTGACCGGAGAACAGCGCCTGTACATGGGCTGGACCCAGGTGTGGCGCTCGAAGATGCGCGACCAGCAGACGATCGCGCAGATCAAGGCCGATCCGCACTCGCCGGACCAGTTCCGCGCCAACGGTTCGCTGCGCAACCAGCCGGGCTTTTACGAGGCCTTCAAGGTGAAGCAGGGCGACAGGATGTACCTGGCGCCGAAGGACCGCGTGATCATCTGGTGATGCGCATCCGGTGATGTGCATCCGGTAATGAAAAAAGGGCCGCAGCGATGCGGCCCTTTTCCTTGGCGGCGCTTGAGCGCCGCGGCAGGGATTACTGTGCCTCGTAGGCGCCGATGTCGATCGTGCCCAGCGCCGGACGCGCCACGCCGGAAGCGACGTGCTTGTACTGCGCCACCGGCTTGAGCGACACGCCCGAACTCGAGGTACCCGGCACCGAACCGGCATTGGTCACCAGCGCATTCGCCAGCGGACGCAGGTCGTAGGCGGCGCGGTTCACGAAGCCCGGCGCCGCTGCGCGGTAGTTGGTCTTCTGGACGGCGCTGGTCTGGGTGGACAGGGTGCCGGTGCCCGCGAAGATATTGTTCTGCAGCAGGGCAGGCGTGGTCACGCCGGAGCCGATGAAGAAGAAGGTGCCGTGCGAGCTGTCGTCGTTCAGGAAGGTGTTGTTGACGACGTACAGGTCCTTGCCCGGGTTGGTCGCGCCTTCTTCGCCGTAGGCCAGCAGGACCGAATTGCTGTTGCTTGCCGGCTGCTCGATCACGTTACCGATCACGTAGGACGTGCCGGCGTTCGGAATGTCGATCTCGTAGCTCGGCTTGCCGGACGCGGTGCTGCCGGTCTGGCCCGCCGGGGTGCTCGAGAAGCGGTTGTACACGATCGTGTTGACTTTGGCGCGCGACTTCAGGTTGTGGCCGACGTTGGCGTCGTGCGAGTAGTTGTAGCGGAAGGTCAGGCTGGCGCTGCTGCCGATGTACAGGTTGTGGCTCTGGCCGTCGCCGTAGCCGTTGTGGCCGAACTCGGTGTATTCGATGACGATGTTGCTGGCGGTGTTGGCGTTGCTCAGGATGCCGTCTTCGTTATCGTGGATGAAGGAGTTGCGCAGCGTGAAGTTGGTGCCTTCCAGGCGCAGTGCGGCGCCGTTGCGGTCGGGCACTTTAGCGCCGTACATTTCAACGTTGTCGACGACGATGTTGCTGCCCTCGACCACCCAGATACCCTTGCTCATGGCGTACTTGCCGCCGGCATTGATCTTCGGACGGCCGTTCACGCCGCGGATGGTCAGGTTGCTCGTATAGATGGCGCAGACGTCGCCGGTATAGGTCGTGTTGCCAGTGATTTCGACCACATCGCCGCTCTTGGCGACGGCAAAGGCCTTGCAGGGAGTTGCGTAAGTCTTGCCCGGACCAACCGACAAGGTTGCGGCCGAGGCGGGAACTGCGAAGGCCAGACCAAGCAGGGCGGCCGGAATGGACAAAGTGAATCGAGCGCGTTGCATGTGTTTCCCCGTAGTTTTCAGAATCGTGTGCGTTGCCGAAATAATACTTTTCGGAAACAACGAAACCTCAGCATATCGGGAAAATTGTCACGCGTTAAGTGCCTAAGCGTAACAGAATCGGGGTACAAATGTAGTTTTCTAGCGGCATTCTCCTATGGCAGAGTCCGCTTTTGGCCCTTGGAGATTGTTACAAATAATGTGTGCGTAAACGATACACTTGGTTAAAAAGACGAACGATTTTCGGTCGTCTGTTAATGACCAGAGGATCGGGACGTGCTAGTGGGAGCCGCGAATGCGGCTCCCGGAAGAGAGTCGGATTACTTCGCGGCAGCGACCATGTAGTCGACTGCGCTCTTGACATCGGCGTCCGGCGCGCTCGATCCGCCTTTCGGCGGCATCATGCCGTTCTTTCCCTGGAAGCCCTTGATGGCGTGCTCGTGGAGCACATTGGCGCCCTGGGCGATGCGCGGTGCCCAAGCGGCCTTGTCGCCGAATTTCGGCGCGCCGGCGATGCCCGCACCGTGGCAGGCGACGCAGGCCGCGCTGTACAGGGTCTTGCCGGCGCCGCTGGCGCTGGCCGTCGCTTCGGCTGCCGGGGCGGCCGGGGCCGCGGCAACAGCTGCAGACACCGGTGCGGGAGCAGCAGCGGGAGCGGCTGCGCCGGCTTCGGCCGGTGCGGCAGCCGGCGCCGCGTTTGCCGCAGTGGCCGCCGCCGGGGCGGCAGGCGCCTCCGGCTCCTTGAACTTGGCGCCCGACTGGTTCGCCATATAGACCATGGCGCGCGCGACTTCGACGTCGTCGAGGTCAGGATTGCCGCCCTTGGCCGGCATCGCGCGGATACCCTGGATGGCGTGCTGGAGGAGGGTGTCGTAACCCTGCTTGATGCGTGCGGCCCAGGCGCCGGCATCGCCGGCCTTCGGTGCGCCGGCTGCGCCGGTGCCGTGGCAGGCGGCGCAGGTCGAGGTATAGACGGCCTGGCCGTTCTGCAGGACCTTCGGTGCGTTGGCGTCCTTCAGGGTGAAGCCTTCGGCGGCGACCGGCTGGATGCGGGCGGCGACGGCTTCTGCGTTCTGGGTGGAGCCTGCTCCGGACAGGTGGGTGTTGGTGACGAAGGTTACCAGCAGGATGATGCCGATGACGATGACAAGAAAGAACCCGGCGACGGCCACAATGAGTTGTTTAGGGGTTCGGATAAAAGACTGATGTTCACTCTGATGTGCGTCGCTCATGATTTCCTTACTAACTTATATAGATAAAAAAACCTGCCAGCCTCTAAAGGTTCCTTGCATAACAGAAAGAACCTCAAGTGAGCGATTATAGAACAATCTAAGTTATAGGAAACGCAATTTATGCAGTCTGCTTCTGCTTATCCATAGACGGGACGCGTGGAACGCTGTATCCTTCGCATCACTTCCGATTTTCCAGGGCGGCTGTAGCTCAGTGGATAGAGTATTGGCCTCCGAAGCCAAGGGTCGTGGGTTCGATCCCCGCCAGCCGCGCCACCATTCTTCGTAAAATCAAGCAAGTACGAAGTGCACGAGCTTGCACAACAGTGCAAAGTTCAACATGACTTGGCACACTCACTGTGCCAAATTTGTGCCGTTCCCTACGTGTATTTTTTGAGACACTGGCACACACTTCTTACTGCTGCTTAGCGATCAGTTGAGCTAATTTTTCCCGCTCTGCTTTTCGCAGGTTCTTCCAGTGCTCCACAGACTCTTTGTCAGTAGGGTCGACGGAAGCTGACGACGTGTGGCCCAGTATTACCCACTCCGTGAACATTGGTCGGTCACTGCAGACGAGTGCCACCATCTCGAGCGTAGGCTCGGCTTTCCTTAAAATGACTTTTCGCCAGTCGTCGGCGGTTATTCCGCATCGGTAACGTCCGGCCAGGTACTTGAACAGTTCTTCGCCCCGCGGAGAAGCGAACTCATCGATTACCCAGTTCAGCCTGTCACCGATCGTTTGATTTTTCCGAATGACCGGCGGCTCGACACTGAAAGGAAATTCTTCTTTTCCTGGCAAGTGGACGCCTCGAACCAGCCATGCCTCGTCTTCTGGGTACGTTTCAACCCAGAATTTGACCTGGTCCTTCCCAGCCTCTTGACGTCGATAGAAGAAGTTCTTCCACTTCCACTCAGGGATACTGCTTGCTTCTTCAAGCAGTCGAAAGCGGCCTCTATGGCCAAACCGCCTCTCGACCAGTTCACGTAACCGCTCGCTAAGCTCAACGTCTTTTAGAGTTTTTGTCATCTGTGGGGTTCTGCAAACACAACGTAAACAGTGCGAAAAAATCGCACTATTATGATGTAGTGTGCTAGCATGTGCTCATTAGTGCGAAAAATTTACACGATATGATAACACCTCTTATCCAACCAGAGCTTCTCGACGTTAATCAACTTGCACAAATACTGCATAAATCGCCAGCCAGTATCAGGAGTGATGCGTCAAGAAATCCCGCAGCACTCCCACCTATCTGTCGACTTCCAGGTAACAAGCGACTGTTGTTCCGTTCGGCAGACGTTCACGAATGGATAGCTGGTCACGTCAGCGCTTGCGCAACGGCTTCCGCGCCGGCCGCCGTAGCTCAAAGCGCTGGGGGCAAGCGTGCTCGAGGTCGACCACGAAAGACAGCACTGGGTATGCCACCTATTCGAAACACCGTTTACGGCACGAACTCGAATGAGTGATGCAGTGATTATTCGCCGCAAGGTTGCGTCGAACTTCACGGTCTTGGACAACGCAATCATTCGTGATACGCGGCTGAGCTGGAAGGCTCTTGGCTTATTGGTTCGACTGCTATCTCTGCCGCCGAACTTCAAGCTGCGTCTTGTCACGTTATCGCGAGAGAGACCAAGTGGGCGTGATGCGACACGTTCCGGCCTGAAAGAGCTGGAGCAATCAGGATACCTAACGATCGTACGAGAGCGGGAAGCTTCCGGTAAGTTCACAACGACTACCTGGATCATTCAGGACAAGCCTGAGAGCCAGCCAGAGCCGGGAAATCCGAACGTGGTTAAACCGACGACGGTCAGCACGAAGCTGGAAAACCCGACGCAAGTAAGTACTGATTTAAAGCAAGAATTTTATATAACTACAACTACTACGCAGGAACAAACTGGAAAGCCAGATCAAGCAAGAGACGAGCAACTGACACTAGCGGTTCCTGCGGAGCTTAAAGCAATCCTTCCGGTTATCAGGCTGCTTCCTTTAAACCTCCAACAGGACATCATTGACGAAATCGAGGGGAAGCTTCGTAAGGGCACCCTACGTTCAAGTCCGGTTGGTTTAGCGAAATACTTCGCCGACAATCCTGGCTCATTTGTATTAAGCGACGGGACGGAGGTACGTCGTGCTCGTGCACGTATAGTTGAGGACAAACACAGAGAGCAGCAGGAAGTGGAGCAGCGAAAAGCATATAGCGAAAAGCTTAATGCTGAGCTGGCACAGATGACTGACGAAGAGTTTTCTTCTGTGTGCGCAAAGCTTCCACCGCGGATTAGAAGTCGGGTTGTTCAGCAGCGCCTGGAAGCTTTCGCAGGGCAGTCGACGTCATCTGCTGATCAACAACCGGTTTACGAACACGCGCTTAGGTAAGATCACTATGATCATCAACAAACTTTGGAAATGAGACGGCGGACTATGAGTTACGACACGAGGCCATTATGGGAGGCTGCTCTGAGGCGGGAACCGACAGCTGCGGTGATGCCCTGCAAGTGTGGATCTATGCCAGCGCCAGTCACTAACATATCGGGTGAGCAGCGCCGCCGCTGCTGGCCCTGCTATGAAACAGAGTTCCGAGCAGCCATGGATAACTGGAGTAGCTGACTTCAAAATAGCATGCAGTTGGGTTCACATACTACATGCGAGTGCGGAATAAAAAGGAACTATATGATGAGTGAACAGCTTGTCTTCATAGATACTGAGTTCACATGTTTTTCTGATCCTCAGTTGATCAGTATTGGCCTAGCGGCATCTACTGGAGAAGAGTTTTACGCAGAAGTGCCGTATGTTTTTGGCCGGTGTAGTGAGTTCGTGCGGGAAGTTGTGGTTCCTCTGCTCGGCAAGGATGTCGCATACCCATATGACGAACTACATACCCACCTGCGGAACTGGTTCGCTGTGGTGAAAGCAGCCGACGACATTACGATTTGTCATGATTCGGAGTTTGATCGGACACTTTTTCTTCAGATCTTCGATAACCGCCCGCCGCAATTTGTCCGCTTCAGGGACGTAAGCGAGCGACATATCAACGAGTTGCTCCGCTACGAATTCCACGTCAAGAACAACTTGCCGGAGCATCATGCTCTCCACGATGCGCTAGCATTGCGCTACGCCTTTCGCGAGTGGCCACCATCGAAATAACCTTTACTCTTGCTGGCCTACCGGTTCATTCTATTGAGAGAAGTGGACCTGAGAGCGTCTAACATACCCGTTTGTCTTAAGAGCAACAAGGGCGTACACTGAGCTGTTCCGAAGGTCTGCAATCGGCCTATTGTGTTGAAAAACTCGGCGCCTGTTCCAAGCGGCAAGGAAAAACCGGTAACTCGACTGTGCAAAACGCTCCATACGCTTCGATCGTCGGTCGGTAGGGTGTTGACACTCCTGAAAATTAGCCGAAAGTGTTGCCATCAGACTTTTTCAACACAATAGGCCATGAGCCGACCTTACGGCCGGTAGAAGTCGATGTCGAATTTGCTAAGCTCGCTGCTTACCTAATTTTTGAACAAGGGGCGTTTCCATGAGTAGACCAGTAATTCCAGGAATGAGGCTGTGGCCTAGAAATCTCAGCACTGCCCAAGGAGGAGGCCTATCAACGTCACAATACGGCGGAATGTCAACTTCTCAATATGGTGGAATGTCGACGTCGCAGTACGGTGGAATGTCAACGTCTCAGTATGGGGGGATGTCGACGTCGCAGTATGGAGGCTTATCATCTTCACAGTATGGAGGGCTGTCTACTGCACAGTACGGCGGCTTGTCTACAGCTCAGTATGGAGGCCTCTCAACCGCTCAGTACGGCGGCCTATCAAGTGCGGCTGGAGGTGGGATGTCTACCTCGTCCACGAATGTGTACATGAGCAACATTCCGCCATGGCCTGTGTTCCTGCGGGAGATAGAAGCACGTGGCCTACATGCACAAGCAGCACTGATCCGTCGCCACTTACCTTCGTTTTTATGGCCTGAGAACTTCTTTTAAAGCATGCAAATATGTCCGCTTTGGGTCTATTGTGTTGAAAAACTCGGCGCCTGTTCCAAGCGGCAAGGAAAAACCGGTAACTCGACTGTGCAAAACGCTCCATACGCTTCGATTGTCGGTCGGTAGGGTGTTGACACTCCTGAAAATTAGCCGAAAGTGTTGCCATCAGACTTTTTCAACACAATAGGTCGGTTGCGGGCGTTGCGGTAGGGCCGCAATCGGGCCAGAAGCTGACATTCGAAGACAGTCGGCGGTCCTACCTACAACACATCCGCAGATGAAGGGGATCTCGATGGTGCGCCCACGGAGATATCAACTGCCTAAATCACGGCTTCATTTCTGAAGGGGGGAGACTAGCTGTTTCGGTACTCACTGGCACGGCCTCTCTTGCAGACCTCAACTCACATGTTTTCCGGACACCTTCGAGCAATTTCATTACATCGTACGCTTGGTGCCAGTCTCCGGCCAACTGCAGTTCTAGTGCCCATATACAGAAGAACGGTATCATCTTCTCGTACGCAGCGTTCAAGATTTCGCCGGGCTGTTTCGTCGAGATGGTTTTCCACATAGCCCGAGGTGGCACTTCGTTGGTTTTCCAAGAGTAGTTCTCGACCCGACCGACGGATCGGTAGGCTAGATTGGCCTTTTGGACCAATACATGCCCCTTAACGACAGCGTGGAAATTCGCCCGAAGCGCTTTTCGATCCTTTGAACATTGGTTCATGTCCCACACCATGATCGGCGGTCCGAGATGAACTTCATCGTTTTTTGCATCGACGATGTCTAGACAATCGGGTTCGCCATCAAAGTAAACGAGTAATTTTTTGCGGTCATGGTTCGTGATGAAGGCTTCAGCCATCTGCTGCGCGCAGAACAAACTGATTCTGCAGTTTTCCATATCGAAGGAGGCATAGAAAAGCGGAAGGTCTAACTCGTACAACCACCTTACTTCCTGTTCAGCGTACTCCACACAGGAAACGCTTGCAGATTTTATCTGCACGAACAGCGAGTCCTCTGCAATAAGACGATGCTGATCAAATTCACGATGTAATGTGACTATCGCATCGATGCCAACGTCTTCGGTTCGGGGAACAGGGGCAACCAACGCAACTTGCTGCAGAAGCAACATGGCAGTAGCTTCAGCCAAATCACCTGATCTGAAATTCGTACCGCGGAATGTCGGCATTTCTTCTCCATGTCCAAAACTATCCAGGAACTGTAACATACCGAATTCATCTACTATGGCTAGCCAAACCTGTTGCCAGCAGAGCAATAGGCTCCTTACCTTGGACGGCTTTGTTGCGCAAATAAGGAAAAGGCGAGTTTGCTTTTCTGTCGACGCAGTTATGGCATAGGGACCGTAACGGGCGTGCCGAGGCGCGTGAAGCCGTTCAGCACGGCAGCGCGCACTTGCAGCTCGGCGACTTGACGATCGAAGTCACGCGCCATGATCCGCTCGCCGAGCAGTTTAAAACAGCGCATCTTGGTTTTGACAAGGCTACGTCGGTGGTAACCGCTCCACCTCTTCCATATCGCCCTTCCGAGTCGGCGCGTCGCTCGCAGGATCTCGTTTCGCGCCTCGGCACCGCGACGGTTCGTTTTCCAGGGCTTGGCGTTCTTCCTGGTCGGGATGACAGCCTGAGCCTGGCGTAGCGCGATGGCCTCATGGCAGGCTTTGGTGTCGTAAGCGCCGTCGCCGCTGACGTCGGCGATAGGCTCATCTACAGGAATCTGGCTCAATATATCAGGCAGCACAGGCGCGTCGCCAATACTGTTGTCGGTCACTTCCATAACCCGGATCTCGAGTGTCGTGGCATCGATGCCGGGGTGTACCTTGCGCCATTGGCGTCGACATTCGGCCCCATGCTTCTTCGTCTTCCATTCGCCTTCGCCCAACATCTTGATGCCCGTGCTGTCCACCAGCAGATGCAAGCCTGTCGTGGTCGGTGCGACTTCGATCGTCACCTGCAGCGTCTTTTGCCGCCGGCTTACCGTGCTGTAGTCCGGCACGGGCCAGTCCAGTCCCGCCAGCCGCAGCAGACTCTCGGTCATCCCCATGGCCTGGCGCAACGTCAAACTGAACAAACACTTGATGCTCAGACAGAACTGGATTGCCTGGTCACTGAAGGTTGGACTCCGCCCGCGCTTGCCGCTGGGCTGACCGTGCCAGTTCATCGTCGGGTCGAGCCAGATGAGCAGCGAGGCGTGTGACTTGAGCGCCGCGTTGTACGCCTTCCAGTTCGTTGTTCGGTACTTCTGCTGAGTCGGTTTCATGTACCAAGGCTACCTGAGCCTCCGACCTCATGCCGTCCAGGTGGATTTATGCAACAGAGCCCGTTTGGCAGGCCGTCCACTTCAAAATACACTCAACCCAACTCTTACGCCCACTCTCACACCCCCTCTAATGCCAACTCTAACGCTCACTCTAACGCCCACTCTTAGGGTAGGGAAGTTTAGGACAGGATGAGAAATGTACGGCCACAACAAGTCGCGGCCGTACAACCAGTAAAAACGCTTGGTCACCTACAGCACCCGCCGCTTTTCTTACTTTTTCTTGAACTCAGGGCTTTGCCCCGAGACCCCGTAGTTATCGCTAGCGGTAAGCCATGTGTCTGGTATCTCAATGAGCTCCAGCGTTGACTTACCCAACAATGCGACATTTCATGTAGGCAATGAGCCCCGCTGTGTCTGCTGTCGTTGAACATACTTTTACAGACAGTCAGCACGTTCCACTGCGTATGGATTGCGTCAGCACGCACAACTGGGCATGAGCCAAGACATGCTCACGCTGGGTGCGATGACCGCACCACAGCAGGGGGGAGGCTGGTATTGTGGGGCAGACACAGCGTGAGCTACGGAGCTCGGTGGCGTAACTAGGCGTATTAGGGGGGCAGGAGCGCGGTATGTGTTGTAACTTACTAAGGAGCGACAAGAACGATGGTGCTTGCCTCAGACCGGTCGAGTACGTGCTAAGGTTGAGGGGGAGCAGCGCACGTTTAACTGGCGTTTGCAAACAATTTGAGTGTATAGTAGAGTGTTTAGCAGGTGCTAAAATGACATCTCGTCGCTGCAAGGACAAATAAATGGCAAATTGGAAGCACGCTCCTCTGGTCTATACGCTAGGGATGTTTCAGTTTCCTCGGATTCCGGACATAGGCAGGTTTGCTGACAAGTTCCTTGACCAGATTAGATCGGGATATCCGCTTTCAGACTGCGTATCGATGCCAATCATAAGTGCTGAGATTGGTCCGCAGGGTCTTGTCTTTAACCAGCAAGAATCCAAGATGTGGCAGTACCTTTCGATTGATAGAAACTGGGGCTTCATATTAAATGAGCAGTCTCTCTGTCTTCATACCACCGTCTATCATGATTTCCCTGATTTCGTAGAGCGGTTTAAATTCGGCATCTCGGCTCTGCTGAGTGTTCCGGATATTGGTATCCAATGGGTCACTGCATTGGGTATTAGGTATGTGGATATGATTGTTCCAAAAGAAAAAACCCTTTCAGATTTCCTGGAACCATGGATCTTGCCAAGTGTCCCACATGACACAGGTATGTCAATACTTGATGGTACGTACGTTGCTCGTTATCGAACCGATCAGGGCGAAATGCGAGTTCAGGCGATGCGTAACCCACCGTTTACTCTTCCCCCGGAGTTGCAGAGTCCGGTGATCGCAAAAAATAATTGGGCAAAGTCACGCCCTGTGGATACAGAATTTGCACTTGTTGATACAGATCACGGCATAACATACAGCGAGCCAAAAGAAATTAATGTCGAGGAAATTGTTTCGACACTAGATGTTTTGCATTTGGCTTCCAAGAAAGTATTTGAAAGTATGGGAACGCCATTGGCTGTTAAGACGTGGAGAGGTGAATAAATGATGACTAATACTTCTATTTCATCTAAAAGCTATATTGCGGTGGCTTTCGGTATGGGGTTTGCTGGAATCTCTGCGGTACATGCCAACGAATCGTTCCTTGCGCAATCGTATGGATGGCTGTCGCCAATTACTTCTTATTCTAAAGGGAGCGTTTTACCGCCTAAGAGTACTCGCGCATCGCCTTCTTTGACGGCAAAGGAAATGGTCGTTCAACTAAAGGACGAAGGATTGCCTGTGGCGGCAATCGCAGAGATAACTGGGGTTGAGCGTAAGACAGTTTATGCTTGGCTTTCTGGCGGTGCGGTAAGACCCCACAACCATGATCGTATCGAAAGCGTCTTCAAGCTTCTACAGAGCGATAGGCAGGCTGATTTGCGTAGTCTATATCGATTCTGGAATAGAAAATTTGAGGATGGTAGTTCGCTGTCGACAGCATTTCAAGAGGCTCTACTAGATAAGGACGATATTCGCAGTAAATTGGCTGAGCTATGGCCTTTGGCAAAAAAGCAACAACTATCTGCCAGCAATTTCTCTATTGGTGACGGTCTTAAGAACAACCCCTTCCTTCGCGACTCTCGAGAAGTGGGACTGTCTTTGGATACTTGATTTTGCAGCTCAAAGAACAAGAAGCTGCAGACGCAGCCAAGATTTGTGACGCTGGATGGCGACAAGGAGCGGTCCTTGATCCAAGGACGGCAGGCATTGCTGTGCCTGAGCGAATCAAACTGAGCGAAGAAGAATATTTAATCATCTGCACCCAGTCGTGCTCTGTGGTTTCGTCTCGATTTTCTGTTGATCCAGAAATCGAGCTAATGGTTGTTAAGCCTCTCAAAAAGTTCAAAGATCGCGCTCCCGAGGCTACAGGGAAGAATGTTAGAAAATTACATGTGTCCCTGTTGCGACCAGAGACAATGGTTGCGCTTGAATGCGATTTAAACCGCAGATTTCAATATAAACGCACGGCTCTGCTTGAGTGTAAACCGTTGGAGCAGTTCGATGTCGGCGAAGAAGGTGCCGCTAAATTGGCAGCTTGGCTCGGACGTTCGTATACTCGGATAGCTTTACCGAACAAACTGGTCGACTGTATGCGTGTTGCTCTGCTAAAGCAGCTTGAGCATGCATTGGCAACCCCCTACGGAGAAGAGGCAGACCCAGTTCATTACCAAGTTCCTTACATTTATTTGAAGTGGGATCCTGCTACAGAGGACGCGGAATTCTATACGCTTAATTTTCTTTTTATTTGCAATGAATATGGGGCAGCGGGTGTTCTGGAGGAGGCGTTACAAATCGCTTTCAAAGATTTCACCGGCGACGTGACGAAGGACAGCATAGTTTTAGAGAACTTTGCATGCCAAGTTGCGAGTGAAACATTCCTGACGGATTTGGACGGATTTGATAGGTTCTCTGAATGGGATTATTTGAGTAATCTTGCTGATGCGGGCGATGCCCGTGAGTAAGCACGCAGAGCTTATCCTATCCAAGTTTTTTGGCTAAATCCTCAGCTTTAAGATGAGTGTAGCGTTTCAGCATATCGAGAGTTTTATGTCCTGTAATGGCAGCCACTTCCATTACGTTAAGGCCCTTTTCAAACAGACGACTAGTTGCCTCATGCCGCAGATCATGGAAACGAACATCGACAACGTTCGCCCTGTGCGGTTCACATGCCCGCTCAAAAGCCTGGCTCATTGATTCGCCCTGTAGTGCGAACACGCGCCCTTCATTCTTCGTTCCCAAACTCTTCAACGCTGCGACAGCCGATCTTGAGAGTGGGATATTGCGAGGTACATCGGTTTTCGTTTTCGGCAAATGCGCAGTCTGTTTGTTAAGGTCGATGTCTTCCCAGCGAAGTGACGCCAGCTCATTTCGGCGCATTCCGGTCTCGACGGCCAGTATGACAATGCTTCGCAGCTCAGCAGACTCCGTAGCTTCTAAGATCTTTGCGATCTCTTCTGCAGACACTCGACGATCACGGCCCCGTGGCTTAGGAGGCTTGCGCACTTGAGCGGTTGGCAAACCGGCAGGTAACGCGATTCCCCA
This sequence comes from Massilia sp. 01N410, assembly GCF_056399665.1. NCBI lineage: Bacteria > Pseudomonadati > Pseudomonadota > Betaproteobacteria > Burkholderiales > Oxalobacteraceae > Massilia > Massilia sp. 01N410. The sequence continues at coordinate 22,503 of NZ_JBFTRV010000012.1, forward strand.
GTCCAAAGTCGCGGCCTTGAGCACCCTGTTCAGAAGATTGATTTCGTGGATGACCGTTTGTGGGCCAACGACTTTCAAACGCTCGTCGCGGTACTTTGCTAACTGCGTGGACGTCAAGCTTGCCAACCGGTACTCACCAAATACCTCCTTCAGCATTTTGAGGCGTGACCTGTCTGGCATGCGGCCGCGTTTGGTTGGCAGCACTTCTACGTCGTATCGTTCTAACACCTCCTTAACAAGCGTCGCTTCGGCTTCGGTGCGTGACACGAATACTCCCCGCTCCATCTCCGACTCGATGATAGTAGCCCATCGTCGAGCGTCAGCCTCCTTGGTAAAAGTCTTCGTCTGTGATGGGAACCCACGTTTGCGAATTTGGACGTGCCACTGGCCCTCGCCCTTCTTACGGATGGTTGGCATGCTTGTCGATTGAAGGTCTAACTGAGCTTTAAGTGTGCCAAAATTGTGCCAATAAAGATAGAATCGCGAGGAGATAAAGTATCTATCGCTGGCTATTTTTGGCCTCCGAAGCCAAGGGTCGTGGGTTCGATCCCCGCCAGCCGCGCCACAGAATTCCTCTCTTCTTTTCCCTCACGCGGCCTTGTTCGCCGGACGGCGACGGCGGAAATATTTCTGCACCGGATCGTCGACCACGTGGTGCAGCAGCGCCGACAGCAGCAGGACCAGCGCGAACGACAGCCACACGTACAGAGGCTTGATCTCATTCGCGTTCGACATGAAGCCCGCCTTCAGCAGGTCGTAGACCAGGTAGTGCACCATATAGGTCGAATACGAGATCTCGCCGAGGTACACCAGCACCGGATTCGACAGCGCAGCGGTGATCGGCGACGTCGTCACGCTCAGGTAGGCGATCAGGAAGGCGAACGCCATCGGGATGGTGGCGTAATCCGGCAGCGGCGCACTGGCATACAGCACGCACAGGCCGGCGAAGCCGAGCAGCGCGGCGTTGCGGTATTTTTCCAGGAATTCGCGGTGATTGATGTACAGGGAACCGATGAACACGCCCATCAGGAATTCCAGCAGCGTACGGACCAGGGCCATGCGCGGAACGCCCGCGCCCAGCGACTCGATGCCGTTGAATGCATACACCAGGTGCAGCAGCAGGGCAACCAGCACCAGCACCGCCAGGTGGGCGGCAACACCGCCGCGCAGCTTGCGCAGGCTGTAGGCCATCAGCGGGAAGAACAGGTAGACGAACCATTCCGAGCTGATCGACCAGGACGGCACGTTCCAGGTGAGGTCGCTGCCGACCCACATATGGATCAGGAACATGCTCTGGAAGAAGGTGCTCCAGGTATAGGATTCCGGCGCGGCGTGGCTGCTCGAGAAGAAATAAAAGGCCGCGAACAGCATCAGATAGCCGCCCAGCATCACGGCATGCAGGGGATAGATGCGCGACAGGCGGTTCCAGTAGAAGCGGCCCACGCTATGCGGGAAGTTCTTTGCGAGCGAGGCGTGATAGCTCAGGAAGATCACGAAACCGCTCAGCAGGAAGAACAGGTCGACCGCCAGGTAGCCATGGGCGATCAGGTGCGCGAGCGGCAGCGGAATCGAGTTGCCCAGCAGGGCCAGCGAATGGAAGAACACGACCCACCATGCGCAGATCCCCCGTAGCCCGGCGAGTTGGTTGAGCTTCACGTCGTCACACCTTCTTTTGCTTTTGCCGCCTGTGCCTGTGCCTTGGCCTTGATCTGGTTTTCGCGTTCCACGCGGGCCGAATACTGGTCGATGGCGACCGTGAGCCCGAGCATGTAGAAAATGAAGGGCTGGTAGGCGATGCCGACGAAGGCGCCGCCGGCCAGGAAAATCAGGATGGCGCTGATCAGCGCATCGGCCAGCGAGACCAGCCAGGCCATGCCCGGATGCTTCGCCCATTTTTTCTTCAGCTTGCGCAGCTTGACCAGCGCGATCAGGATCATCGAGAAATACATGGCGAAGCCAGGGAAGCCCTGTTCCCCCAGCACTTCGAAATACACGCTATGGAAGGCCTTGCCCACCAGCCGCCCCTCGGGGTAGTACTGGATGGTGCCGTCCTCCGTCACGTTGGCGATCCTGTTGTGCAGGAAGGAGTCGAAGCCGCCGCCCAGGGGGTTCTCGACGGTGTACTTGACCGTCCATTCCCACACCTTGAGCCTGCCGAGCGCGGACGAATCCTTGTTATAGGTCTCGATGGTCGACATGCGGGCGCCCCAGCGCGTATGCGACAGGTCGATATTCAAATAGATGACGCCTGCCAAAGCCGCGCCGGCGAGCCACCACAGCTTCTTTTTCGACTGCAGCGCGGACAGTCCGCACAGGACGGCCACGGCAATGACGCCGGTACGGGCACCCGTACCGACCACGGTGGCGAGGGCGGTGACGATGATGCCGATGAACAGCCCGTAGGTCTTCCAGTTCCTGGGAAAGACGATCGTATGGCGCATCAGGAACACGATCAATGGCACCAGCATGATGCAGACCACCGCCAGGGTGCTGCCCTCCGCCAAGCCGGTGTTGCCGCCGCCCATGATGGCGAGCACGCCGTAGCCGCCGCTGCCGAGCAGGGTCTTTACGCCGGCCGAGAAGAAGATCGTCGCGGCCGAGAAGACGAAGACCAGGATGAAGGATTCGATCTGCACCCGCGAGCGGAAGACGAAGGGAATGAATATTGCGAACAGCAATACCTTGTAGACCCAGTCCCATTTGGCCCAGGGCCGGTCCGGAATGGTCGACATCATCGTCGTGAGTGTCACCCATACGGTGAACACGGCGAACAGGAGCAGGATCGAGCCGAACTTGGGCGGGAATTTCTTGTCCTTGAGCGCATACTGCGCAACCATCGCCAGCGCCGCGATCATGGACAGCGGCCAGCCGGTGATGATGGACCAGGCAAGCTGCTGGGGCTTGACCACGTCGACCCAGACGAAGCCTAGAGCCGCGGCAAAGGCGGCGGAGAACCCTGTGAAGATCAGGGTGAAAAAGACGGCCGACAAAAAGAGAGATTGCATAGTGCTTTCATTGCCTGCGCGAAGCCATCTCGCCAAGCGCCGGGGCAGGCGGAATTCGGAAGCTGCTGCTTATTTGCGCTTCTTCTTCGGTTGTTCCTGGGGCGGCTCGCTGTCGGCCGAAAACCATGGCAACAGCTTGTCGAGTTTGATTGCGCGAAAGACCGTATAGAGAATCAGCGATCCGAACAATAGCAAGGCTAGGTTATCGATCATATCCGTGATTGCCTGGATGAGAATGGTCGATAGAATAACACGTGAGTATGGGCAACACGGTTGGAAACCGTGTGTGTTGTGCTACAGGTCTTAAATAAAAAACACCCTGCAAGCCAGGCTTGCAGGGTGTCGGGCAGAACCGGTTACCGGGTCGGATTAGCGCGGAACGATCGCGTATTCCGGCTCAGCGGCATAGTCCGGCTGGTAAGGACGCTTGGCGTACAGGTCCCATGCCTTCTTGCCGTTCGCGTTCGCGCCGGCGGCATAGGCCAGTGCCGGACGCATGATCGACTGCGGGCTCTGGGCGGTCAGGTAGCTCACCATTTCGCCGGTACGCAGCTTCAGGTTGGCGGCCATTTCCGGGCTGGCGCAAGCCAGGCTCGTAAACGTCGACGGGAAGGTGTTCTTATAGACCTGGCCGATCGAGGTGTAGAGCGGCGACGTGGCGCTGTCGCGTACCTTCAGGGTGTAGGCCGACGACTGGATCCAGCAGTAGCCGTCGCCAACCATGCGGTCCACCACGAACTTCGACTTCCAGGTCAGCAGCGGCTGGGCGCGGGTGAAGCCCAGTTCCACCATGTGGCCGATGGCCGAGGTGAAGAAGTCATCCTGCCACGGTCCCAGACCGGTGTTGGTGTCGTACACGATCGCATAACCGTTTTCGATCACGCCCAGCTTGTTGGCCAAGGCGTTGTTGGTGTATTTCGCGTCGAAATAGTCGATGTTGCTGTTGACGATGGCCGTGAAGTTCGCCTTCTGCGGATCGTTGTCCGGCGTGATGTAGGCGGCTTCCGCCAGGGTACGCAGCGACCATGCCTGGCCACGCACCTGGTCCGAACCCACCAGGCCCTTGCCGTACGAGCGATAGGCGGGGTTGCTGGCGAAGCTGCTGAAGTTGGCCCAGAACTGCAGCTCTTCCAGGTGATAGTAGTCACCGGTCACCAGATACGGCAGATAGGAGAACGCTGCCTGGTGCGAGGTGTCGGCGACCATCGGGCTCGTGCACGAGGTAGTGCAGACCGGGAAGATTTCACGCTGGCCGGTTGCCGGGTTGAGCGAGTCGTACTTCGCGTTGAAGGTCGTCGAATACGGATACTCCGCCAGGGTCACCGGACGGCCGGTGGTCTTGTTGCGGTAGTGCGACGGCCAGGCGCCTGCCTGATCCGACATGCCGAGCGAGATGTTCTTCATGCGCTGGTCCATGCTCAGCAGGTACAGCGCGTTCCAGGCCGGCATCAGGCCGATATCGCTGCGGGCGCCGGTGGTCGGCATGTAGGGCTGGCCCACGCCCGGGTTCATCGGACCGGTCTTGCTGTTGGTCCACTGGCTGTTCCACGAAGCGATCGTTGCTTCCTTGATCACCAGCGACTGGTCATAGTTCGGCACCGCCTTGGTGGCGAGCAGGTAAGCAAGGTTGTGGCGTACGTCCAGCTTCGGCTCGGTGCCCCACCAGAACACCTTGCGCCAGCGCGCGTGGTGGTAATGGGTCAGCGCGGCCTGGGTGTAGACGGCCTGGCCGCCGACCAGGACCTGGGCGTCGTAGGTCAGGTTTTGCGGCGACGCATCGTAGGCCCAGTCGTTCTCGACGGTAACGTCGACACGTGCGGCCTTGCTGCCGGTGTAGGAGCGGATGGCGAACTGGGCCATCAGGTGCGGATGTTCGTTGCCGGCCGAATCCTTCAGCGGCGTGGACACGATCCATTCATTGACCAGCGGGCCGGCCAGCCAGCTCGTGACCTTGCCGGACTTCAGCAGGGTATCGGCCGATGCCGTGTATTTCACGCCGGCGATGGTCAGGTTCACGCTGGCGGTAAAGCCGTTGTTCAGCAGGGTTGCGGGGCTTGCCGGGGCGGCGGCGGCGGCGGCGGTGGCGCGGTACAGGGTCACGGTGTCGGACTGCTTCGCCGCCGTGCTCGGCAGTTGTACGGTCAGGACGGCATGGCGCACCGAGCCGTCTGCGTGACGTGCCTTGACGTCCATCTGCAGGGGAACCGTGGCGCCGCTGGCGGTTTTGGCGACCACAGTCTGGCCGCTCGGCACGTCGCCTTGAGCAAATACCTGGCCGAAGGTGGCCGCAGCGTTGGTCTGCGAAGCGGTCGCCACGCTGGTCAGCTGGACGGTGGTGATGCCGCCGGTGGTGGTCGAGCCGGTGCCGCTGCCGCTGCCGCTGCCGGTCGAGGTCGTGGGCGGCGTGACGGTGGTCGTGATCGGACCGTTGAGTACGTTGGTAACCAGCGAGCCGGCGGTCGTGGCCGGGTTGGCGGTGGAGGCCGAAGCGGAAGCGTTCGACGCGCTATCCACGCTGCTGCCAGCGCCGCATGCGGACAAGGCAGCGCAAATAACCAGAAGAAGAGGACGAGAAGTGTAAGAGTTACGCATATCTGAACTTATCCAAAAAAAGTCGCCGCACAGAAATAGTGCTGCTCGGAATAAGTTCAGATTACCGTAGGAAATTAATTTACTGTGGGAAAAATATCAAACGCACAATCAAAAAGTTCCAAAATAATTCCTCGATACAACACTTAACTGTATTGTCTAACGATTTTGTTGTCAATAAATATTCAGGTATAGGCGCCGAATCAATATTTTTATTTTAAGAAATGTGGTGAGAATGACGCAAATCACTAGATTGTTGACACGCAAAACCGTGTAGTAGTATCTCTAAGGCAATTTTCAACGTTCTTGGGTGAAATGTCGATGCAAAAAGCCAGAAAAAAGCGTGTGGCGCAACACCGGAGCCGCCGCTGGGCGTGGGCAGCGGGATCGGCATTGCTGCTGGCGGCGGCCGCCGCCAGCACGGGACTGTATACGCTGTCCAGCATGGGCATCACGCCGCGTTCGCTGGGACCTTATCTCGAGCGCCGCAGTGCCGGCCATAATGCCGTCATCGAAGGCGTCGGCCGCACGGCCCGGGAATGGCTGGTGCGGGCCGACCGTGGCGAACAGCTGCCGGGAGGCGCTGCCTGGTCCGGCACGGTTGGCATGCAGCGCGGCGGCACGACAACCGGTTCCGGCAAACCCGCGCCGGGCGCCGACGAAGTACTGGTATCGGACAGCACCGGCCTGCTGCGCGCCGTCGCAGCGGCAGCGCCGGGGCAGGTGATCACCCTGCTGCCCGGCCGCTATCAGGCCAGCCGGACGATCGAGGCCTTCCATCCCGGCCGCGCCGATGCGCCCATCGTGGTGCGTGCTGTCGAGCCCGGCAGCGTCCAGTTGGAGATCGGCGCCGGCGAAGGTTTTCGGATATCGGCGCCGTACTGGCGCTTCGAAAACCTTTCGCTGCGAGGCAGCTGCCCCAAAGCCTATTATTGTGAGCATGCTTTCCACGTCGTCGGTGATGCCCACCACTTCGCGGCCGTCAACAACCTCATCGTCGACTTCGATGCCCACTTCAAGATCAATGCGGAAAAAGGCCGCTACCCGGACCACGGCCTGATCGAATCGAATACGCTGCGCAACGACAGCGTGCGCCTCACCACCAGGCCGGTCACGCCGATCGACCTGGTGACGGCCAGCGACTGGGTCGTCCGCCGCAACCTGATCAGCGACTTCATCAAGGGCGACGGCGACCGCATCAGCTACGGCGCATTCGCCAAGGGCGGTGGCGCCAACAACCTGTTCGAGCAGAACATCGTGATTTGCGAAGACAGGCTGCGCGGCGCCCCCGGCCAGCGGATCGGCCTGTCGCTGGGCGGCGGCGGCACGGGAAAGGAATACTGCAGGGACGGCAAGTGCATCACCGAGCAGACCGGCAGTACGCTGCGCGCCAACCTGGTCGCCTCGTGCTCCGACGACGGCATCTATCTGAATGCGGCCGCGCGCAGCCGGCTGCAGCACAATACGCTGGTCGATACCGGTGGCATCACCGTGCGTTTCCCCGAGAGCAGCGCCGACCTCGCAGGCAATCTGGTGGACGGCATGATCCGCAGTCGCGACGACGGCATCGTGCGTCTCGACGACAATCTGTATACCTCGGCGGCGCGCCTCTACCTCGGCAGCCATCCCTACCGCGCGCTGTTCCGCGACCCGCTCGCCCTCGATTTCCAATGGCGCGAACCGGCTGCACGCCGTTCGAACGCCGGCGATATCGGGCCTGACCTGTGCGGCGGACCCCGTCCCGCACAAGCGCGCTATGGCGCCTTCGAGGACTTCGGTGCCTGCCTGAGCCGGCCGTAAATACCTCGCACATATCGAAAATGGCAACAAAGCTGCCTGGAGTAAAATAATTCTTAAACAATAATAGCCATGCCTGCGGCGCTCGCCTGATGGGCATATCGCGAAATTGACATTGAGTGGTATCAATGCCATCATTATTTACAATTTAATAATTTTTTTACTCAGGGCTGCCCGTGTTCCAACTGCTACGAAAAATCAAGCACCAGCTTTCCCAGCCGCCGCTGTCCGACATGGCCAAGGCCGAGCTGGAGGTCGACAAGCGCGGCCTGCCGGCCCGCGATCCCGGCCCCGAAGCCGTCATCGCCGCCTGCACCGAATGGCTGTGCACGGCGCAGGACAACTCGGCCTCGAAGGACGGCGGCGTGGCGCGCGACTTCAGCCTGCAGAAGGGCTGGGCCACCTCCTATCCGGAGACCACCGGCTACATCATTCCGACCATGATCACGATGGCGAACCGCAACGGCGACGCCGGCCTGCATGCGCGCGCGCGCCGGATGCTGGACTGGTGCGTGGAGATCCAGTTCCCGGAAGGCGGCTTCATGGGCGGCAAGATCGACGCCACCCCGCGCGTGCCGGTGACCTTCAATACCGGCCAGATCCTGATCGGCCTGGCCGCCGGCGCCGCCGAATACAAGGACGAGCGCTACCTGGACTCGATGCGCCGCGCCGCCGCCTGGCTGCGCGACAGCCTCGACGAAGACGGCTGCTGGCGCAAGTTCCCGACCCCGTTCGCCAAGCCGGGCGAGAAGGCCTACGAGACCCATGTGTCGTGGGGCCTGTTCGAAGCCGAGCGCGTGGCGCCAGGCAATGGCTACGGCGAGGCCGGCCTGCGCCAGGTCGACTGGGCGATCGGCAAGCAGCAGCCGAACGGCTGGTTCGCCTCCAACTGCCTGACCGACGCCGACAACCCGCTGACCCACACCATCGGCTACGTGCTGCGCGGCGTGCTGGAAGGCCACCTGCTGTCCGGCCGCGCCGACCTGCTGCAGGCGGCCGAGCGTACCGGCAAGAGCCTGGTCGAAGCGATCGGCGCCGACGGCTACCTGGCCGGCCGCCTGGACCGCAACTTCCGCGGCGCCGTGAACTACGTCTGCCTGACCGGCTCGGTGCAGATCGCGCACTGCCTGTTCCTGCTGCACCGCCTGACCGGCGAGCGCCGCTACCTGGAGGCCGGCCGCAAGCTGACCGCCTTCGTGCGCCGCACCGTGCGCTTCGAAGGCCATGAAGGCATGGTCGGCGGCATCAAGGGTTCCTTCCCGGTGAACGGCGACTACGGCCAGTGGGAATACCTGAACTGGGCCGCCAAGTTCTGCATCGACGCCAACCTGCTGGAAATCGAGCTCGCCGGCAATGCTTAAACCCCTCAAGCGCACCGTCAAGGCGGCCCTGGAAGCGCTGCGCCGCCGCCGCAGCGAGCGCCAGCTCCGCCAGTCCGGCAGCCACGTGACGCGCGCCGACCTGGCCCGCGACCTGGCGCGCCTCGGCATCCGGCCGGGCGACACAGTGTTCCTGCATTCGTCCCTGAAAAGCCTCGGCTATGTGGAAGGCGGCGCCTCGAGCGTGGTCAAGGCGCTGCAGGACGCGGTCGGCGCGGAAGGCACGCTGCTGGTGCCGACCTATTATCTGCCGGCCGGCACCGTCAAGGCGACCTGCGAGATGGAAGGCTATGTGTTCGATCCGCGCAGCCACGGCACCAATATGGGCCGGCTGCCGGAAACCTTCCTGCGCGAGGCGGCCACCCACCGCAGCGTGCACCCGACTCATTCGGTGTCGGCCTGGGGCAGGCACGCGCAGTACCTGACCGAAGCCCATCACCGCGCTCCCTCGATCTTCGGCGAAGGCTCGCCGTGGCAGCGCTTCGTCGGCCTCGACGGCGCCAAGGTGCTGGGGCTGGGCATTTCGATGGGGCCGGTGACCTTCTACCACGTGGTGGAAGACGCCATGGGCGAACGCTTCCCGGAACCGATCTGGGAGGAGCGCACCTACCAGTTGCCGTGCCTGGACAAGGAGGGCAAGCACTGGGACGTGCCGGTGCGTCCGTTCGCGCCGGCGGTGGCGGCGCGCCGCATCGACTACGCCGCGCGCGAAGACCTGCGCGCGTATTTCCGCGAGGAGTTCGAGCGCGCCGGCCTGCGCGTGAACGGCAAGGTGGGCGAGGGCGATTCCTGGTTCATCCCGGCCCGCGCCTTCTTCGACCATCTGGAAAAGATGGCGGGGCAGGGCATCACCATTTATTCAACTGCCGAACAGCTGGCCGCCCGGCCTCGGTAACGCTGAACAAAACCGCGCGCGTCAGTCCTGGCGCGCGTGTTCCTTCACCACTTCATCCAGCAAGGTCGCGAACTGGCTGCTGCGCGAACGGCGCGAATAGAATTCGCTGGCGTTTTCCGGCGGCAGCGGCGCCTCGCCGCTGCGCACCAGGCCGACGAAGCGCATCACGCCGGCCTTGATGTCGTCCTTGTCGTCCAGCCGCACGATGGTGTCCAGCCCGGCGCCGCGCATGGTGGCGGCGGTGTCGCCGGCCGGATCGGTCAGCGCCAGGATCGGACGGCGCGCGCGCATGTATTCGTACAGCTTGGCCGGGATCTGCGAATTGCAGTGCGCCGCCTGCATCACCAGCAGGCCGTCGGCGTCCAGCATCTCGGCCAGCGCCGCGCGATACGGAATCGGCGGTTCCAGCACCACCAGGCCGTGCAGGCCGTGCTGGTCGATCAGGTCGCCCAGCAGGTCTTCATGGATCGAGGCGCGCAGCACTACGCGCAGGGTGTCGGGGCCGATCAGGCCCTCGCGGCGCAGTTCGCCCAGCGCCGCCAGCATCGCGCTCGGATCGCGTTCGGTCGGATAGATGATGCCGCTGTGGAGCAGCACCAGCGGACCGTCGCCCTTCGGCTTCGGTACGTAGCTGGCGGTGGCGCGCACGAAGTCGTCTTCGTCGTAGCCGTTCTCGATCAGGCCGAAGCGCGAAGGCGGCACCTCCGGATAGCGCGCGCGGTACATCGCCAGCGCCCCCGGCGTGGTGAACACCATGCGCGTGCAGTTGTGCACCGTGAGCTTTTCCACCCAGCGGTAGGCGCGCCACACCAGGCGGTTGGGGGGCGTGTGCTCCTCGGTCATCGGATCGCGCATGTCGGCGATCCACGGCAGGCCGGTGAAGCGCTTCAGCGTGTAGCCGATCAGGTGCGCGGTCGGGATCGGATAGGTCGACCAGATCAGGCGCGGGCGGTGTTCGCGGATCAGTTTGAGGCCGGCCGGCACGGCGCCGAACAACCAGGTGATCCAGCGGTCCGGCAGCGCCATGCCGCGCAGGTAGCGGCCGCGGATCGCCAGGTGACGTCCGGAATCGAGCGCGAAGGCGCGCCGCACGACCAGGTCGCCCGGCACGTCGTTCATCTGGTCGTCGCTCGAGGCCACATACGCACGCGGGTGAGCGGACAGCACCAGCGGCTTCCATCCCAGCTGGGGCAGGTGCTGGGCGAACTTCAGCGTGCGCTGGATGCCGCTGCTGCCGCGCTGCGGCGGGAAGTGGAAAGCCACCAGCAGCACGCCCGGCCTGGCGGCAAGCGGCGCCGCCGGTGCTTCATCGAAGGCCGCGCTCTGCGGCACATCGGTCTGCACGGGCGGCTCGTGGATTTCCGTCAAAGTGGAATTGCTCCTGTTTTGCATCTGGGGCTTTCTTGTACGGCAGTGAAGACAAATGAAACCTAGCTGGCCAGCCAGCGCAGCAGGCGCAACATATAAAAGAAGGTACTCGTGTCCCACGGCCGTGAACGCGGCAGAGTGAACACATTATCCGCTTCCGTGACCGGACCCGGCGCCGTCGAGAACGCGGCCGCGAAACCGGCATCGCGCACCATCGCCACGTGCCGTTCGTCGAAGTCGAGGCTGGGCTTGCCGTTCGGGTAGGCGAAATGGCGCACCGGCCGGCCCAGGATGGCTTCCAGGGCCGCCTTGCTGCCGGCGATTTCGGCCATCGCGTCGGCGTCCGGCAGGCTGGTCAGGATCGGGTGCGACACCGTGTGCGCGCCGATCTCGACGTTCGATGCCTGCAGCGTGCGCACCATCTCCGCGCTCAGCATCAGCGGACGGCCGGCGGGACGGGCGAGCGCTTCCAGTTCCTCGACCAGCGCCATGCGCTCGGCGGGCGGCAGATACTTGGCGCGCGTGGTCAGCTGGCGCACCGCGCTGCAGCGCGCCTCCATGCTGTCGAGCGGATGCCGGCCGGCGCCGATGGCGCGCAGGTCCAGCTCCTGGCCGACAGCGGCGCGGACGGCGTCGACGATGCGGTCGTTCCACATGTTCTCGTCGCTGTCCACGTAGCCGCTGCTGACGAACACGGTGGCCGGCAGGTTGAACTCGCGCAGCACCGGCAGCGCCAGGTCGTGCACCGAGCGGTAGCCGTCGTCGAAGGTGATGCAGACCGCGCGCGCCGGCAGGCGGCCCTGCTGCAGCGCGGTTAGCGCCTCGTCCAGCGGCAGCACCTTGAAGCAGTCCGCCAGCATCTTCATGTGCTTGCGGAAGGTCCGGACGTCGGGCTCGTTCTCGAGCAGCGGGTCGGAGACTTCCAGGATCCGGTGGTAGTTCACGATGCACAGGCGCGCCTTGCGTGCTGGCCACAGGGCGTAACTGTCGCCGATGGCGCGCATCAGCACCGGGATCGGCGCAGCGGAACGCTGGTAGGTGCTCATGCCCGGCTCCCTGGCCGGAAGATCGCTAAAGAAAGTCTCACGCGGCGTAATCTACAATGATTTTCTGGAAGAGGTCGATCTGGCCGCGGGTGGTGAAGTCCCAGCTGAATCCCTCGGCATAGCGGCGGGTGGCCGCCCGGTCCGGATTGCGTGCGCGCAGCTGCTGCACCGCTTCCAGCACGCCCTCGCTGCTGTAGTGCGGCATCAGCATGCCGGCGGCCGGCGCCGCCACCACTTCCGGCGATCCGCCGACGGCGCTCGCCACCACCGGCGTGCCGCAGGCCATCGACTCGAGCAGCACATTGGCCCAGCCTTCACGGCTGGACGCCAGCACCATCAGGTCGGCCGCATTGAAATACTGTTTCAGTTCGGGCTGCGGCACCGCGCCCAGGAAGCGCACGCGGTCGGCCACGCCAAGCCTTTGCGCCAGCGCTTCCAGCTTGCCGCGGTCCGGGCCGTGTCCGGCAATCAACAGAACCACGTCGGGCAAGCCCGGCAGCGCTCCGATGATCAGGTGGTGCCCCTTCAGCTCGATCAGGTGGCCGACCGAGATCAGGGTGTACTGCGTCAGGCCGAGCGTGGCGCGGATCGCCTCGCGGTCGAGCGGGCGGAAGGTGTCCAGGTTGACGCCGTTGCGCAGCGGCGTGATCGCGGCCGGACGCACGCCCAGCTGCACCAGGCTGTCCTTCAGCGCCTGGCTGACGGTGATGATGCCCCTGGCCTGGCTGGCGGCCCACTGGATCATGCGCCGCGGCAGCGGAAACTGCGGAAACAGGTTGACGTCCGAGCCGCGCGCCGTGATCACCACCGGCTTGTTGAAGTAGCGGCCCAGCATGGCGGCGGCCACGCCGTCCGGATAAAAATAATGGGCGTCAATGGCGTCGAAGTCGTAGCCCTCGTCGATGATGCGGCCGATCTCGCCCTTCGCGCCCTGCATCAGCAGCATCGGTGCGACATTCATGCCCACCTTCGGCAGGGTGACGTAGCGCGGGTGGCGGATGTCCAGGCCGTGGCGCTCCTCGCGCGCGGGCACCGCCGGATACCTGGCGTACTGGCCGAAACGCGGATGACGCGAGGGGAACCAGGGCACCGGCGCCACCACCCGCGACGCGACCTGGCCGCTGGCCACCAGGTTGCGCAGCCGGGTCTCCACGAAGATGCCGTGGTTGGGCTGCTGCTGGTTCGGGAACAGGGTGCTGAAGGTCAGTAGCTTCATGGAGCGGTACGGGGAACGGTGCCGCCGGTGCGGACGAAATGTCTTACGATAATAAAATTGAAATTAGCATTAAGCAAGGTCGCACGAAACATTAAATGCGGCCTGACTACAATGTGATGTAACGGCGCAGCCGCGGTCCCAGCTGGTTGGCCACGCTCAGCGGCAGCTTGCTCCAGGCTTTTTCGATCAGCGGCCGCAGGCTGCCGGCGCGGGACAGGCCCGATTCGGCGACTGGCAACTCGGCGCCGGCCTTCCACTCCTGCCAGGCGAGCGGATGCGGCAGCGCGCCCCACTGCTCCTTGAATTTATAGGTGCCTTCGCCGAAGGTCGAGCGGCCGAAGTCGAATTCGCGGATACCCAGCGTGCACAGGTGGGACTGGATCGCCCAGTACAGCAGCATATTGGGCGCCAGGCGGTTGTAGTCGGCCAGGGTCGAGGCCCAGGGAATCACCGCCTTGCCTGCGCACAGCAGGACCCAGCCGGCGCCGACCACCTTGCCTTCATGGCGCACCAGCATGACGAACATGCCGTCGGCGCCGTAGTGCCGATGGATGGCCTTGAACCAGTCCAGGCTGTGAGCCGGGCTGCCGAGCCGGCGCATGTTCTGCGCATACACGTCGTAAAAAGCCTGCACGGCCGCGGCCGAGGTCGACATTTCGGCGCCCAGGCCGTTCTTTTCCGCCTTGCGGATCTGGCTGCGCAGCTTGGGCGGATAGGATTTCATCAGCGCTTCCGCACTGTCCGGCAGCTGCAGCACCATGCGCACCTTGCGTCCCTCCAGGCCGCTGCCATCGCCGGGGCCGGCGGAGCAGCGCAGCTCGAGCGAGTTCAGTTGACGGACGCCGAGTTCGCGCCGCGCATGCGCCGCCAGCGCCGCCGTCACCTGCGCATCCTCGCCCAGCGGACCGCCGAGGTCGCAGAAGGGCTGCGATACCCAGCGCGGCTTGCCGAAGGGACGGGCAATCGTGCACAGCGGCAGCACGCCCGCCAGGCGGCCGCCGCGGCGCGCCGCCAATACCTGGCTGCGGTAGCCGTAAGCCTCGCTGACCGCGCGGCACCAGGCGGACAGCTGGTAGGCGCTGGCCGCCGGATGGCTGCGCACCCAGGCGTCCAGCACCGTCGTCTCGGCCGCGCTTGCATCTATATAAGTGAATTCCAGTTCGTTCAAAGCCAGGCTCCGCATCTGCATCGGGGTACAGAAGGTCTGTTAACTAAAATGCATGAATGCCTCCGCATTGTAAGTGATGCGCAGCCGGGCTCGCCAACAATCGTGCGCAATCGAACGCGCCTGGCTCGTCGCCAGCCAGCCGCTGTAGAAATATTGATATCAATAAATAAACTGTTGTCTTAGCATTCCGTATCGATGCAGAGCCCTGCTTTTTGCGTGTCTTGTATTGACGCTCGCGCAAACTCTGTTCCAAGATTTGGAACCCATCATAAATATCCTGACCCGCAACCGCCTTGCTCAACAGTACGCGCACGATAGCGCGACATTAAATCTTGTTTTTTTTTGAAGATGCTAAAATTGCATTTAGGCTATGGATGAGTTGGCAACCGGCAACCCCATCCTGTTGTTTTTTAAGAGTAATGTAAGTCGTTTGTTGAGTGCCATATATTTCCGTGCTATATTAAAAGTTAATATAATGGCAAAAATCAATACTTGATCGGGACGTGATATGAAAGCGGATGAAGTCGTCGCAGTAGTAGGCTTGGGCTATGTTGGTTTGCCGTTGGCTGTCGAATTCGGCAAGAAAGCGAAAACCATCGGTTTCGACTTGTCGGCAAGTAAGGTTGAAAACTACAAGAAGTTCGTCGATCCCACCGGAGAGGTCTCGACCGAGCAGCTGAAAGCAGCGCAATATCTGGAAGTCACCACCGACCCATCGCTGCTGTCCCAGGCCGACTACATCGTGGTCGCCGTCCCGACCCCCGTCGACATCGCCCATAACCCCGACTTCACCCCGCTGGCGGGCGCCAGCAAGACCGTCGGCAAGCACATGAAGCGCGGCGCGATCGTCGTGTTCGAGTCCACCGTCTACCCCGGCGCCACCGAGGAAGTCTGCATCCCGATCATGGAAAAAGAGTCGGGCATGAAGTGGCAGCAGGACTTCCACGTCGGCTTCTCGCCGGAGCGCATCAACCCGGGCGACAAGGAACATACCCTCACCACCATCCTGAAAGTCGTGTCCGGCGACGACGACGAGACCCTGGACCGCGTCGCCAGGCTGTATGAATCGGTGGTGACGGCCGGCGTGTACCGCGCCTCCAGCATCAAGGTGGCCGAAGCCGCCAAGGTCATCGAGAACACCCAGCGCGACCTGAACATCGCCCTGATGAACGAACTGGCGATCATCTTCGACAAGGTCGGCATCGACACCCTCGAAGTCCTGAAAGCCGCCGGTACCAAGTGGAACTTCCTGCCCTTCCGTCCGGGCCTGGTGGGCGGCCACTGCATCGGCGTCGATCCGTATTACCTGACCCACAAGGCCGAGATGGTCGGCTACCACCCGCAGGTGATCCTGGCCGGCCGCCGCATCAACGACGGCATGGCGAAATTCGTGGCCGAAAAGACCGTCAAGTCGATGATCTCGTCCGGCTTCCACGTGAAGGGTTCGAAGGTCAACGTGATCGGCCTGACCTTCAAGGAGAACTGCCCGGACCTGCGCAACTCGAAGGTCGCCGACATCGTCCACGAACTCGAATCCTACGGCTGCGACGTGCACGTCTACGATCCTGTCGCCGAAGCCGAGGAAGCCCGGCACGAATACGGCATCAAGCTGGAACGCTGGGAAGACCTGCCGAAGGCGGACGCCCTGGTGGTGGCCGTCCCGCACAAGGAAGTGCTGGCCCGCTCGCTGCTCGACTTCCAGTCCAAGCTGAACGACAAC
Organism: Massilia sp. 01N410; assembly: GCF_056399665.1. NCBI lineage: Bacteria > Pseudomonadati > Pseudomonadota > Betaproteobacteria > Burkholderiales > Oxalobacteraceae > Massilia > Massilia sp. 01N410. Next base: position 38,686 of record NZ_JBFTRV010000012.1, read on the forward strand.
GGCTGCTTCATCGACGTCAAATCGCAGTTCGACCCGAAAGCGATCAGTGAAGCCGGCTACTGCGTCTGGCGCCTGTAATACTGCCCAATACGGCCGTCCGCCTGCGCGGGCGGCCGCGCAATCCCTAAAGTGTCTGCAAACGTGAACAAGATTCAAGATGTCCAACAGCAGTTGCGCCAGCACAGCTACCACTGGCTGGTCACCGGCGCTGCTGGCTTCATCGGCTCGAACCTGGTCGAAGCCCTGCTCAAGTTGAACCAGCGCGTCACCGCTCTCGACAACTTCGCCACCGGCCACCAGCGCAACCTCGACCAGGTCCGCGAGCTGGTGGGGGAGGCCGCCTGGGCCAACTTCCGCTTCCTGCAGGCCGATATCCGCTCGCCCGAGGATTGCGTACGTGCCTGCGAGGGCGTCGATTTCGTCCTGCACCAGGCCGCACTCGGATCGGTGCCGCGGTCGATCGCGAATCCGCAGCTGACCAACGAGACCAATATCACCGGTTTCCTGAACATGCTGGTGGCGGCGCGCGACGCGAAAGTCAAACGCTTCGTCTACGCCGCGTCCAGCTCGACCTACGGCGACCATCCGGGCCTGCCGAAGATCGAGGACCGGATCGGCAAGCCGCTGTCGCCGTATGCCGTGACCAAGTACGTCAACGAGCTGTACGCCGACGTGTTCGGCCGCACCTACGGCATGGAATCGATCGGCCTGCGTTATTTCAACGTGTTCGGCCCGCGCCAGGATCCGAACGGCGCCTATGCCGCCGTGATCCCGAAGTGGGTGGCGGCCCTGATCCGCAACGAGGAACTGCGCATCAACGGCGACGGCGAGACCAGCCGCGACTTCTGCTACATCGACAACGTGGTGCAGGCCAACCTGCTGGCGGCAACGTCCGGTAGCGAGGCCGCCAACCAGGTGTACAACGTGGCGCTGAACGACCGTACCTCGCTGAACCAGCTGCACGCGATGATGTGCGAGCTGCTGGCGCCGCGTTTCCCGCATGTGGCCGCGCACCGGCCGGCGTATGTTGATTTCCGCGCGGGCGACGTGCGCCACTCCCAGGCCGACATCGGCAAGGCCGGCGCGATGCTGGGCTATGCGCCCACCCACCGCATCGGCGAAGGGCTGAAGGAAGCCATGGACTGGTACGTGCACAACCTGTCTCAATAAGCACTGCAGTATGTAATCAAGAAGAATACCGGAGGGTAGCGTGCTTAAGATTTCGAATCACTACGTATCGAAGATCGTCTTCGTCTTGCTGTTCGTCGAGGTGCTGGTGCTCCTCGGCGCGGCCTATGTCGGTGCGGCGGTGCGCTTCATTGAACTGGGCCAGCCGGTCAGTCTTCCCAACATCCAGAACCTCGATCATTTCTTCACCTCGGCCATCGCCTTCACCGCCGCCATCATCTTCAGCATGAGCGCGATGGGCATGTACCAGCTCGACTTCAACGAAGGCCTGCGCAATCCCTTCTTCATGAAGCTGATGCCGTCCTTCCTGATGGGCTTCCTGATCCTGACCCTGGTGTTCTACGTCGCTCCCGACCTGTATTTCGGACGCGGCATCCTGGCGCTGGTGTTCGCGATCGCCGCCGCCGGCATCTTCATTGCGCGGATGATCTTCTTCAAGAGCTCGGAGCTGCGCTTCCTCGAGACCCGCATCCTGTTCCTGGGCAGCGGCCCGCTGGCCAAGGAATGCAGCGACCTGGCCCTGCAGAGCACCAGCTACCACCGCTACAACATCACCGGCTTCATCCCCTCGCCCAACGAGGAATTGTGCGTGCCCTCGGCCAGCCTGCTGAACGGACGCGAAGGCGATACCCTGGTGTCGTTGGCGCGCCAGTACAACGTCGAGGAGGTCGTGGTGTCGGTGCAGAACCGCCGTGGCGGCTTTCCGATCAAGGAACTGCTCGAGTGCAAACTGGCCGGCCTGAAGGTCACCGACGCCGCCACCTTCTTCGAACGCGAGACCTGCCAGATCCGGGTCGACTCGCTGCAGCCTTCGTGGCTGGTGTTCGGCGGCGGCTTCGACCAGAGCTTCGTGCGCACCTTCATGAAGCGCAGCTTCGACATCGTGTGCAGCGTGATCATCCTGGTGCTGACCCTGCCGCTGATGCTGCTGGCCGCGCTGGCCGTCAAGCTCGAAGACCGCGGTCCGGTGTTCTACTCGCAGGAGCGGGTCGGCAAGGACGGCAACACCTTCTTCGTGCATAAATTCCGCAGCATGCGCACCGACGCCGAAAAAAGCGGCAAGCCGCAGTGGGCGCAGCAGAATGATCCGCGCATCACCCGCATCGGCAACTTCATGCGCAAGACCCGCATCGACGAGCTGCCGCAGATCCTCAACGTGTTCAAGGGCGAGATGTCGTTCGTCGGCCCGCGCCCGGAGCGTCCCTATTTCGTCGAACAGCTGATCGAGGTGGTCCCGTATTACAATGTGCGCCACAGCGTCAAGCCGGGCATCACGGGCTGGGCCCAGGTGCGCTACGGCTACGGTTCTTCCGCCGAGGACGCGCTGCAGAAACTGCAGTACGACCTGTACTACGTGAAGAACAACAGCCTGTTCCTCGACGTCCTGATCCTGATCGATACCCTGAAGGTCGTTCTGTTCCGCAGCGGACGCTGACCCGGTTCTGCGGTCAGCGCTGCGGTTTCCATTCCACTGTTGCGACGGTGTACCGTGACCAATATTGCCGCCTATAGTTATGCACTGGCCGCAGCAGGCTACCTGCTGCTGTGCCTGCCGGTGCTGTCGGGATGGCGCGGACGCGCGCAGCGCGGCACCCTGTCCGCCGCCTGCCTGCTGACCGCGCTGTGGGCCGCCGTGCTGGCCCTCGACGCCACCCATGACCGGCTCTGGACCGCGCTCACCGCCTCGCTCGAGGTGCTGCGCGACGGCGCCTGGTCGGTGTTCCTGGTGGCCCTGCTGGGCCACTGGCGCAGCGGGGGCGAACCGCCGTCATGGCTGCCGATCAGGCTGCCCTTCGATGTACGGCCCTCGCTGTTCGTGGCCGCCTGCGCCTATGTCCTGCTGCTGGGGGCGCTACTGGCCGGGCACTTCAGCTTCGAACTGCTGAGCGCACTCGGCGCGATGCCGGTGGTGACCGCCTTCGCCTGCCTGGCCGTGTACGGCATGCTGCTGGTCGAACAGGTGTACCGCAACAAGACCATCGAGGAACGCTGGGCGATCAAGTTCGCCTGCCTGGGCATCGGCGGCATGTTCGCCTACGACTTCTACCTGTACACCAACATGATGCTGTTCCGCGAACTGAATCCGGAACTGTGGAACGCGCGCGGCGTGATCAATGCGCTGACGGTGCCGCTGGTGGCGGCGTCAATGGCGCGCAGCAAATCCTGGAGCACCTCCTTCGTGGTCTCGCGCCGCGTGATGTTCCATTCGGCCGCGCTGTTCGGCTCCGCGGTCTACCTGCTGGCGATGGGATCGGCCGGCTATTACCTGCGCTTCTTCGGCGGCCGCTGGGGCACGGTGATGCAGGCCGGCTTCCTGTTCGGCGCGGTCAGCCTGCTGCTGGTGATCCTGTTCTCCGGCACCTTCCGCTCCTGGCTGAAGGTCTCGATCAGCAAGCACTTCTTCAGCTATAACTACGACTACCGCGAGGAGTGGATGCGCTTCACGCGCACCCTGTCCGAACGCGGCCCGAACCTGGGCGACCGCGCGATCCAGGCGATGGCGGCGCTGGTCGAGAGCCCGGGCGGCACCCTGTGGCAGCGCAACGAAGCCGGCCGCTACGAGCCGCGCGCCAGCTGGCACGGCCCGGAAGGCGGCGTGACGGAGCCGGGCAATTCGCCGTTCTGCCGCTTCCTGGAGAGCTCGCAGTGGGTGGTCGACCTCGACGAATTCGTGGCCCGTCCCGACAAGTACGAAGGCCTGGCGGTGCCCGACTGGCTGCTGGAGTATCCGCGCCGCTGGCTGGTGGTGCCACTGATCCTGCACGAGAAGCTGTTCGGCTTCGTGGTGCTGCAGCGCGCCCGCAGTCCGCTCAAGCTGAACTGGGAAATCACCGACCTGCTGGAGATCGCCGGCAGCCAGGCCGCCGGCCACCTGGCCCAGGAAGACGCCGCCAACGCGCTGATGGTGGCGCGCCAGTTCGAATCCTTCAACCGCATGTCGACCTTCGTCGTGCACGACCTGAAGAACCTGGTGGCCCAGCTGTCGCTGATGAACGCGAACGCGGAAAAGCACAAGGACAACCCGGAATTCCAGCGCGACATGCTGGAAACCCTGAACCACTCGGTGCAGAAGATGAAGCTGCTGCTGCAGAAGCTTTCCCGCACCGAGAACGCCGACAAGAAGCTGCCGCTGGCGGTCGAGCAGGTGGTGCGCCAGGCGGTGGCGCTGAAGAGCGCCTTCGAGCCGCGCCCGCAGCTGGTGGTCGAGGTGCCGGGCCTGCAGGTGGTGGCGGACCGCGAACGCCTCGAGCGCGTGGTCGGCCACCTGATCCAGAACGCGATCGAGGCCACGCCGCGCGACGGCCATGTGATGATCCGCCTGGGCCGCCGCGATACGGACGGGCAGCTCGATGCAGTCGAGATCGAGATCACCGACACCGGCGAAGGCATGAGCGAAGAGTTCATCCGCGAGCGCCTGTTCAAGCCCTTCGACTCGACCAAGTCGGCCGGCATGGGCATCGGCGTGTTCGAAAGCCGCGAATACATCACCGAGCTGGGAGGGCAGCTGGAAGTCAGCAGCCAGCCCACGCTCGGCACCACGTTCAAGGTCGTGCTGCCGCTGTACCGCGAGACGGCCGCAGCCATGCCCGCCTGAGCGATTCCCGAGAGAGGATACCGTGACCCAAACCAAACCCAAACTCCTGATCATCGAAGACGATCCCGGCCTGCAGAAGCAGCTGCGCTGGAGCCTGGACGCCTATGAGGTCGTGGTCGCCGGCGACCGCGAGGCGGCGCTGGCCCAGATCCGCCGCCACGAACCGGCGGTCGTCACCATGGACCTGGGCCTGCCGCCCGATCCGGACGGTTCCACCGAAGGCCTGGCCACGCTCCAGCAGATCCTGGCGCTGGCGCCGGACACCCGCGTGATCGTCCTGACCGGCAACCAGGACCACAACAACGCCGTCAAGGCGATCGGCATGGGCGCCTACGACTTCCACCAGAAGCCGGTCGACCCGGAAGTGCTGAACCTGGTCATCCAGCGCGCCTTCTTCCTGCACAACCTGCAGCAGGAAAACCACCGCATGCAGCAGTCGCAGGCCGATTCGCCGCTGGCCGGCGTGATCTCGCGCGACCCCGGCATGCTGAAGGTCTGCCGCACCATCGAGAAGGTGGCGCCGACCTCGGCATCGGTGATGCTGCTGGGCGAATCCGGCACCGGCAAGGAAGTGCTGGCGCGCGCCATCCACGCGCTGTCGCCGCGCTCGAAAGAGCGCTTCATGGCGATCAACTGCGCGGCGATTCCGGAAAACCTGCTCGAGAGCGAGCTGTTCGGCTACGAGAAGGGCGCCTTCACCGGCGCCGCCAAGCAGACCAAGGGCAAGGTCGAACTGGCCCATGGCGGCACCTTCTTCCTCGACGAGGTCGGCGACCTGCCGATGCCGCTGCAGGCCAAGCTGCTGCGCTTCCTGCAGGAGCGCGTGATCGAGCGCATCGGCGGCCACGAGGAGATCCCGGTCGACGTGCGCATCGTCTGCGCGACCCACCAGAAGCTGAAAGACCTGTGCGTGCAGGGGCGCTTCCGCGAAGACCTGTATTACCGCCTCTCCGAGATCGTGGTGAACATCCCGCCGATGCGCCAGCGCGAAGGCGACGCCGCCCTGCTGGCCCACCATTTCAAGAACAAGTTCTGCGCCCAGGAATCGCGCGCCTCGCTGCACTTCGCGCCCGACGCCATCGCCGCGATCGAGGGCTATGCCTGGCCGGGCAATGTGCGCGAGATGGAAAACTGCATCAAGCGCGCGGTCATCATGGCCGACGGGAATACCATCGTCGCCGACGACCTCGGCCTGCCCGACCTGGAAGCCGAGGAAGCGCCGCTGAACCTGCGCCAGGTGCGCGACGAGGCCGAGTACAAGGCCATCGTCAGGGCGCTGGCGCGGGTCGACGGGAATATCGTGAAGGCGTCGGAGATGCTGGGCGTCAGCCGCCCGACCCTGTACGACCTGATGGGCCGGCACGGCATCAAGACCACCGCCTGACCGGTCGCGGGATCTCTACCAGGACCGCAGCCAGCCGGCGGTCCAGCCGACCACCTGGTCGTGCCATTCGCGCCGCGAGCAGGTGTGGTCGGCGCCGTCCAGCGTGTGCCGGGTGACGGCGGGACCGTCCAGCAGGCGCTGCCAGTCGCGCGAGCCGGATGCCAGTCCGGCGAATTCCTGGGCGGTCAGGTCGGCGCCGCTCAGCATCACCAGCGTCTTTCCTTCGAAGCCCTGCAGGGCCGCGTACATGCGCTCGGGAAGGGCGGCATCCTGCGCGTCATCCTGCGCCGCGGTCTTGCCGCCGCCGAAGGCCGAGCGCACCGAGGCCGCGAACGAGCGCGCCGCCTGGCCGGCCTCGAAATTGCCGCTGGCGATCTTCTTCCACAGCCCCGGATCCAGCAGCCTGGCGCGGTAATAATGCTTCAGCGTGGCCTTGGCCGCGCCCTGTTCGGTGCGCACCCAGGGGTTCAGCAGGGCCAGCCCGGCCACCCGCGGGTCGCCGGGCGCATACATCGCGGCGGCCGAGGCGCCGTCGCACAGGCCCCACAGCACCACGTCGCGCATGCCCGGCACCTGGGCGAAAAAGCAGTCGAGGGCCGCGCGCAGGTCGTCCCGGACCCGTTCGAAATCGCGGGCTTCTCCCTCGCTGTCGCCCATGCCGCGGTAGTCGAAGCGCAGCACCGGGAAGCCGGCCTGCGCCAGGCTGCGCGCCAGCAGCGTGAACTGGCGGTGGCTGCCGGTGCGCACCTGCGGACCGCCGACCACGATCAGCACGCCGCGCGGCGCCTTCGCCTGCGTCATGTGCGCCGGCAGCGACAGCACGCCGTACAGCCAGGCGCCGGCGCAGGGAAAGGACAGGGTGCGTTCTTCAGCCTGCATGCGCGGCCTCCGGGTACAGCCGGCTCGTGGCGTCGAGCAGGGTGGGACATTCGGCGATCTCCGGCGTGGCCCAGAATTGCTCGCCATGCACCAGGTGCACGCCGAAGTCGATGCGCTGGGCCTGCCAGATGGCGGTGACGCGGCTGGAAGCCGGCGGCAGCGGACGCCCGGCCGCCGGACTTACCTCGAACCAGTCGATGCGGCAGCCGCGCGGCGCCAGCACCGAAGCGTCGAGGGGATCGATGGCGGCGGCCAGTTGCGGCGCCAGCTCGTAGCCGGCGATCTCGACCGGCCGGCCCTGTTCGAGCGCCACACGCAGCGCCTTGGTGCCGCCATTGGCGGCGCCCTCCTGCACCATGTCGGCGGCAATCCGCAGGCGCAGGAACTGGTTCATGACCGCGGCGCCATTCGCCATCGGCTGCCACAGCAGCAGGCGGTGCGGCACCTCGCGGGCGCCGGCGGCATAGTCGAGCGCGAGCAGGGCGCCCAGGCGCAGGCCCCATAGCCCGGCCGGACGGCCCAGGCGCTGCTGCAGCCAGGCGCGCGCCGCCTCGGCGTCGGCCTTCCAGCCTTCCCAGCGGGCTTCGCCGAATTCGCCGCTGCTGTCGCCGCAGCCGTGCAGGTCGATCTGCAGCACGCCGACGCCGCGCGCGGCCAGGGCGCGCGCCTGCAGCGCCGCCATGCGGCGGCTCTTGTTCATTTCTTCGGCAAAGGGGTGCAGGTAGACCAGCGCGTCGCGGCACTCGCCCTGCGGCGGATGGAACAGGCAATAGCGGGTCCCGTCCCGCACGGGCAGGAAAAAGCTTTCCGCGGGCGCGTGTGCCGGCGTCATGCCTCAGGCGGCCTTCTGTTCCACGAAGGCGGCCAGGCTGCCCAGCGTCGCGAAGGTGCTGGCGCTGATGTCGTCGTCGTCGACGGCGATGCCGAAATGGTCCTCGAGCGCGCCGATCAGCGAGACCACGGCCATCGAGTCGAGCTCGGGCAGGCTGCCCAGCAGCGGGGTGTCGGCCGACAGCGGAGTAGCCGGGTCGAGGCCGAGCACGTCGGTGAGGATGGTTTTGACTTCGTCGAGATACTTCATGATCCTTGTTCGTCCGTTGGTGCGCCGGCGGCGCGGCGTTGCCGCGCTTCGCGCAGCGCGTGCAGGTGGCGCAGCGCAGGCCAGCGATAATGGTTGACATGGTACATAGTGCGTACCTCTTCCGTCCAGCGCGTATGCCATTCCATCACGCGGCCGTAGAACTCGAGGCGGGCGAAGCGGCCGCCCGCGAACAGCGAGCGCATCGCTTCCTCGCGCATCAGCAGCGCCGGCGACAGGCTGGCCGGCACGGTTTCGTCGTAGGCGGTCTTCAGCACGACGATGCTGTCGCGGTCCTCGACGCACAGGTCCATCGCCACCAGGTTCTCGCCGAAATGATAGCGGTAGACGCTGGCGGCGTCCTGCCGCGCCATCGCTTCGAGCATGGCGCGGTAGTAGCGGCCCTGGGCGTCGCCGGCGCGCACCGCGGTGCCGGCGCCGGCCTTCCAGCCGCTGCCTTCCAGGCGGGCGTAATCCTCGACCGCCTGCGCCATCGCGGCGGGATCGCGGGCGATCTCGAGCCGGGTCGCGATGCCGTCGCGTTCGAGCCGGTTGCGTTGCTTCTTGAGGTTGGCGCGCAGGTTCTTGCCGCGCGCCTCCCAGTAGGCGTCGAAGCCGCCCGCCAGCGTCACCCGCGCGGTGTCGATGTAGTCGAGGGTGCGGACGGCCGGTCCTTCGGGCGGGCGCGGCATAATCATCGGGTCCATCTGGGTCAGCGCGCACACCAGCGGAAAGCCGGGCAGGGCGCCGAACAGGCTGCGCACCAGTGCGCCGGCGTCGAGGCCGGGCAGCTGCAGCCACAGGCCGACCGGGGCCTGGGCCGGTTGGAAAGTGGCCCAGGCACCGCGTCGGGTCGGGGCTAGCACCGCCATCGCGACCGTGCGTCCGTTCTCGCGGCCTTGCGCCAGCAGCTCGGCGCCGCTCGCGAAGGCGTCCAGCAGGGGCGCCACGAAAGCCGGCGCCAGCAGGGCCGGGGCGCCGGCGGCGGCGTGCAGGGAAGTCCAGTCCGCGGCGGCTTCCCGGAAGCGGGCGGCGGGAACGATGGTCCATTTCATGTGCATACCTCGCGCCTGACGGTGGCGATCAGCCAGCTGAATTCGTCCTCGCGCAGCTCCTGGTGGCAGGGCAGGCCCAGCACCTGGCGCGACAGCCGGGCGGAGTTCGGGCAGGTGGCGTCGTCGACGCCGTCCCACAGCGGATAGCCGAAGCGGGTCAGCGGCACGCCGGCGGCGAGCAGGCGCTGCGCCAGGCCGTCCGCATCGTCGGCCAGCAGCGGGAACAGCCAGGGGCAGACGCCGTCCGGCAGGCGCGGATGCAGGGGCCGCACGCCGGGCAGGCCGAACAGGGCTTCGAGCAGCCGCAGGTAGTTGCGCCGCCGCCGCGCCGCCACCCGGCTGCTGGAGGACAGCGCCAGCACCAGGCGCGAGGCGAGCGAAGCGCGCTTGTCGATCCAGTCCGGGTCGAAGCCGTAGCCGCTGTCGGAGGAGGCGGGCGCCAGCGCGGCCGGCGGGCTGCCCGCATGCCTGCCGCGCTTGAGCGCATTCCACGCCAGGTCCTTGGCGCGCAGCGGCAGCCACAGCGCGGCGTGCAGGGGGCGCAGGCGGCCGAAGGCGAAGCCGCGCTCGATGGTGTTGAAGGCGGCCTTCAGTTCGAAGCCGGCGCCGGCCGGGCGCAGCCTGGCGCCGGCCAGCGGGTGGCGTGCCGAGACCAGCGCGCCGCCCTCGTACAGGGGCAGGAATTTCATGATGCTGGCGGCCGCGTAATCGCCCCAGGCGCCCAGCGGGCGTCCTTCGTGCTCGCCGATGAAGGCGTGCGCGCAATCCTCCAGCAGCGCCACCCCGTGTTCGTCGCACAGCGCGCGCAGGGCCGCCAGCGGCTGCGGAAAGCCGAAGAAGTGGGTCGCCACCACCACCCGCGCGCGCGGCGCCGCGCGCAGCAGGGCGGCGATGTGTTCGAGGTCGGCGCCGGCGTCGGGCCCGATGCGGTAGAAGGCCGGCGCCGCGCCGCGCCACAGCACCGGCGGCACCATCGAGGCGCTGTGGTAGGCCGGCAGCAGTACGGTGTCGCCGGCGCCCACGCCGAGCTCGCGCAGCGCCAGCGCGATCGCCACCCGTCCGCTGGTCACCAGGCGCGCCTCGCCGGCGTCGAGCACGGTGGCGGCGCGTCCGCCGGCACTCCGGTAGAACGAGGCCAGCGACAGTACCGGTGCGAGCGGAATGGCGGGACGGGAAGGAGGCGGGGCGACGAGCATGACCCAGTATAAACTGCCGCGTAAAAATTGGGCGAACTGGTAAGATGGCGGGCTGCGGCGGACCGCCGCGTTTCTCCTGTTTGCCATGGCCGATCTGATCCACGACTTTATCTTCGATGCCGCCCGCCGCACGCCCGCCGCCGAGGCGCTGGTCGACGGCAGCCGCCGCCTCGACTACGCCGCCCTGGCCGAGGCCGTCGAACAGGCCGCCGGCGCGCTGCTGGAAGCGGGCGTGGCGCGCCGCGAGCGGGTCGCGGTCTACCTCGACAAGCGCGTCGAGAACGTGGCCGCGATGTTCGGCGCGGCGCTGGCCGGTGCGGTGTTCGTGCCGGTCAATCCCCAGCTCAAGGCCGCGCAGGTGGCGCACATCCTGGCCGACTGCAACGTGCGCGTGCTGCTGACGTCGCCGGAGCGCCTGGCCCAGCTGAAGGATGTGCTGGCCGATTGCCCCGACCTGCGCACCGTGTTCGTCACCGGCGCGCCGGGCGCACTTTCCACAGGCGCGGCGGCGCTGCGCGAATGGAGCGCGGCGCAGACCCGTCCGGAGCCGCGGCAGCTGGCGGCGCGGCGCGCGATCGACGCCGACATGGCGGCCATCCTCTATACCTCGGGCAGCACCGGCAAGCCGAAGGGCGTGGTGCTGTCGCACCGGAACATGGTGGCCGGCGCGCGCAGCGTCACCGCCTACCTGGAGATCACGCCGCGCGACCGCATCCTGTCGGTGCTGCCGCTCAGCTTCGACTATGGCCTGAGCCAGCTGACCTGCGCCTTCCTGGCCGGCGCCACCGCGGTGCTGATGAACTACCTGTTCCCGAAGGATATCGTGAAGGCGGTCGTCGACGAGCGCATCACCGGCCTGGCGGCGGTGCCGCCGCTGTGGCTGCAGCTCGGCGCGCTGGACTGGCCGGCCGGCTGCACGCTGCGCTATCTGACCAATTCGGGCGGCGCGATGCCGCAGCGCGCGGTGCAGGCCCTGCGCCGGGCGCTGCCGGACGCCGAGCTGTTCCTGATGTACGGCCTGACCGAAGCCTTCCGTTCGACCTACCTGCCGCCGGCCGAACTGGAACGCCGCCCCGATTCGATCGGGCGCGCGATCCCGAACGCCGAGGTGATGGTGGTGCGCCCCGACGGCACGCCGTGCGAAGCGGACGAGCCGGGCGAGCTGGTGCACCGCGGTGCGCTGGTGGCGCTGGGCTACTGGAACGATCCGGTCAAGACCGCCGAACGCTTCCGCCCGGCCCCGGGCCAGCCCGCCGGCCTGCCGCTGGCCGAGATGGCGGTGTGGTCCGGCGACACCGTGCGCATGGATCGCGACGGCTACCTGTACTTCATCGGCCGCAGCGACGACATGATCAAGGTCTCCGGCTACCGGGTCAGCCCGACCGAGGTCGAGGAAGTCGTCTACGCGACCGGCCTGGTGCGCGAGGCGGTGGCTTTCGGCGTGCCGCATCCGGTGCTGGGCCAGGGCATCGTGCTGCTGGCGCTGCCCCAGCAGGACGGCCTGGAGCCGGCCGAACTGCTGCGCCAGTGCCAGCGCCGCCTGCCGGCCTGGATGATGCCGGCCCATGTGGTGCTGAGCGGGCAGGCCTTCCCGCGCAACCCGAACGGCAAGATCGACCGCCCGGGCCTGCGCACCCCTTACCTGAACCTGTTCGAGAATCCCGCATGAGCGCCGCCCGTCCCGTCCACGCCCCCCAAACCCTGTTCCCGGTTGCCGACGGCTGCCTGCTGGTCGGCGGCATTCCGCTGCCGCGCCTGGCCCAGCGTGTCGGCGCGACCCCGTTCTACGCCTACGACCGCGCCCTGCTGGATGCGCGCGTGGCCCATGTGCGCGCCCACCTGCCGCCGGAGATTGCCCTGCATTTCTCGATGAAGGCGAACCCGATGCCGGCCCTGGTCCAGCACATGGCGGGCCTGGTCGACGGCATCGACGTGGCGTCCGCCGGCGAGTTGAAGGTGGCGCTCGACACCGGCATGGCGCCGGAACACCTCAGCTTCGCCGGTCCCGGCAAGCGCGACGGCGAGCTGCTGCAGGCGGTGGCCGCCGGCGCCTGCGTGCACGCCGAGTCGGAGCGCGAAGTGCGGGCCCTGGCCCGCATCCAGGCGCAGACCGGCATCGCGTCGCGTCTGGTCCTGCGTATCAATCCGGACTTCGAGCTGAAGGGCTCGGGCATGCGCATGGGCGGCGGCGCCAAGCAGTTCGGCATCGATGCCGAGGACGCGCCGCGGGTGCTGGCGCTGGCCGCGGAACTGGGACTCGAGGTGCTCGGTTTCCACATCTTCAGCGGTTCGCAGAGCCTGAAGGCCGAGGCGATCGTCCAGGCCCAGGCCCAGACCATCGAGCTGGCGCTGCGCCTGGCCGAGGGCAGTCCGCATCCGGTGCGGATCCTGAACCTGGGCGGCGGCTTCGGCATCCCGTATTTTCCGGGCGAGCAGGCGCTCGACCTGGCGCCGATCGGCGAGGCGCTGGCGGCCGCGCTGCCGCGCTTGCGCGCCGCCCTGCCGCAGGCGCAGCTGTCGATCGAGCTGGGACGCTACCTGGTCGGCGAGGCCGGGGTCTACGTGACCCGGGTGATCGACCGCAAGGTCTCGCGCGGCCAGGTCTTCCTGGTCACCGACGGCGGCCTGCACCACCACCTGGCGGCCTCCGGCAACTTCGGCCAGGTGATCCGCAAGAACTACCCGGTCGCGATCGGCAACCGCATGGCGGACGGCGAACGCGAAACGCTGTCGGTGGTGGGGCCGCTGTGCACCCCGCTCGACTTGCTAGCCGACCAGATGGAGCTGCCGGCCGCGGACGTCGGCGACCTGGTGGTCGTGTTCCAGTCCGGCGCCTACGGCCGTTCGGCCAGCCCGCAGGGCTTCCTCAGCCACCCGGAAGTGGTGGAAGTTCTCGTCTGAACAGGCGTTCCGGCCGGCGCCGGAACGCCGTATGCAGTTAGGGCGAGAAAGCAACAGTTCTGCCCTGTATTGACCCGCGCACGATTGTTGCAATTCTTGACACGTCTTATTGCTTGCTCTACTCTGCTTTGACACATTTCTTCCGTGTAAAAGCTCGCATACCACTTCGGCCTGATGGCAGTAACCGGATGCTGCGAATCCTGTGTGCGACGACAACGTCTTGGACCTTCGCCAATACGCGCTGCTCGTCGACAGTGTTGTCTTACATAGCAGTAAATAATGGTTCACAGAAAAGGTAATAGTCTTGCCAGCGGCGCCGTCATCATGGTGGTCATGCGCTGGGTCGATCGTCTGATCGGCATCGTCAGCACTTTCATCCTTGCCCGCCTGTTAGTCCCCGATGATTTCGGTATCGTCGCGATGGCTTCGGTCGTGGTCGCTTTCGCCGACGTGTTGTTCGACCTCGGCATCAACGTCGCCGTCATCCAGCGGACCAATCCTTCCCAGTCTTTCTACAACACCGCCTGGACGCTGCGCATCCTGCAGAGCAGCTGCGTGGCGCTGGTGCTGACGGCCATTGCCCCATTCGCCGCCGAATACTACAAGGACCCGCGGGTGACGGCCGTGGTGCAGATCATGGCGCTGTCGATGGTCGTGAGCGCGTTCGAGAACGTTGGCGTCATCAATTTCCAGAAAGAGCTGCGCTTCACCGACGACGCCAAGTACGTGATGTTCAAGCGCCTGGTCGGCTTCATTACCACCATCGTGCTGACCCTGGTCCTGCACAGCTATTGGGGCATGATCATCGGCGCGCTGGTCGGCCGCCTGGCAAGCACGCTGCGCAGCTACATGGTGCATCCGATGCGCCCGTGGTTTTCGTTCAGCGACATCCGCGAGATCTTTTCGGTATCCCAGTGGGTGCTGGTCAAGAACGTCAGCCAGTACCTGGACAGCAAGCTGCCCGTGTTCCTGGTGGGCGGCATGGGCAACACCAGCGTCACCGGCGGCTACACGCTGGCCAGCGAGATCGCGGACGTGCCCGGCACCGACCTGCTGGCGCCGATCAACCGCGTGCTGTTTCCCGCGTTTGCGCGGGCCCGCGAAAACCTCGGCGAACTCTCCCGCCTGCTGCTCTCGGCCCAGGCCGTGCAGGTCATGGTCACCTTTCCCGCCTGCGTCGGCTTCGTCATGACGGCGCGCGACTTCGTCCCGGTCGCGCTGGGCGACAAGTGGGTGTTCATCGTGCCCTTCATCCAGATTCTCGCGCTGTCGAACATCATCCAGTCGATCAACAGCAGCGCCAACTACGTGCTGACCGTGGTCGGCCAGATCCGCCTGCTGGCATTGACCAGCTGGATCCAGATCGGCCTGTTCTCGCTGGGCGCCTTCCTCATGCGCGGGCACCTCACGCCGGAATTCGTCACCCAGCTGCGCCTCGGGTCCATCGTCCTGACCTTCAGCATCTCGTACATGCTCCTGATGCGCTACGTGCCTGGCCTGTCGGTGCTGATGCTGGTGCGCAGCGCCGGCCGCCCCGTGCTGGGCTGCCTGGCGATGGTGCTGGCGCTGTCCCTGCTCGACGCCGAACTGCAGGCCGCGCACTGGGTCATGCTGATCACCAAAGTTGTCGTCGGCGCCGCCGTGTATTGCGGGGTCGTGCTGGCTTGCTGGCGCCTGGCCGGCTATCCGGACGGTGCCGAGTCGTATTTCCTCAACAAGTTCAAACGGACGACGCCAGCGGTTCTTGGCGCACCTAGCGAGGCCCCATGAAAATCGATCTGGATCGTATTGCGAAGACCTTCAACGATGTCGAGTTCTTCGTCGCCGGCGTGTTCGCCGATACGCCCCCCGCATTCACCGGTACCGGCAGCGGCCTGGCGACCCGGGTCAGCCCGCAGTTCTGGGCGGTGACTTCGCTCAGCACGGCGCACGGCCGCGGCCTGGCGCACGAGGTCGACGGCAGCGATATCGTGTTCCGCGGTTACGAAGGCGGGCTGTCCGTCCATTCGTACTCGGAAGGCGATGTGCTGAAGTGCCTGGCCATCGAGGACGGCCTGCAGAACGGCGTGTTCGCCTACATCAAGTTCGACCGCCAGCGCCAGCAGGCGGTCGTCCGCAGCGATGCTTTCGGTTTCGGTCCGCTCTATTACCGCCGGCTGGGTTCCGCCTGGCTGTTCGCGTCCCATCCGGCCCTGCTGCACGTCGATGACGACGAGCCGGACATGATCGGGTGGGCCGGCCTGATGCAGAACAGCAGCCCGGTGGGCGACCGCAGCTTCTACCGCGATATCGCGCGGGTGCCGGCCGGCACCCAGATGACGCTGTGGCCCGAGCGGATGGAGAAGCGGCGCTGGTTCGATTTCGCGGCCCTGCCTGCCGGCATGCGCCGCATCGACGACGAGGCCTTCCGGGTCGTCGAGGATGCCTACCAGGCCGGCTTCGAGCGCTGCCTGAAGCTGAACGTCGGCGAGGTGGCGCTGCCGTTTTCCAGCGGCTTCGATTCGCGCCGCTTCTTCGCCACGCTGCTGCGCAGGAAGGTGCCGTTCAAGGCGGTCACCTGCCAGACCTTCCACCGCAAGAAAACCGGCGACTTCGAGCTCGACTCGCACTACGCGCCGAAGATCGCGGCCGCCTTCGGGGTCGACTGCGAGGTCGTGCCGGCGACAAAACCGGCCCTGATGGGGGAGGACGCCGCACGCCGCCAGGCATTGATCGGCACCGAGACCTTCATGCATGCATGGTCGCTGCCGCTGATGCGCTGGCTGGCCAAGCGTCCGCCGTCGCTGGTGTTCGACGGCCTTGCCGGCGACACCTTCGGCAACTCCGGCTTCGAGATCGATGGCCTGCACGAGACGGCGGAACGGGACGTCGGCCTGGTCCTCGGCGAGACCAGCAAGCCCTATATGCTCAAGCAGCTGTCGCAGCGTTTCCCGAGCCTGGAGCAGTTCCAGCAGCAGTACCGCGCCTATCTCGACCAGTTCGCCAGCAATATCAATCAGGCCGAGATGGCCTTCATCGAATCGCGTACGCGCCGCTGCATCAGTCCCTGGATCACCATGATGCACCCGCCCGGACACGTGCCCGTCTTCCCTTACTGCGACGTCGAGTTCGCGCGCGCGACCTTCGAATACCACCCGGCCGACAAGTACAAGTGGTTCTTCCAGAAAGAGTGCCTGCGCCGCTTCTATCCAGAGTTCTACGACTTCCATGGCTCGCGCAACATGCCGCCCGACCTGGCCCCGCTCGATCCCGCGATCTGCGGCGCCCGCGACGAGGCGGAAGAGCGTTTCGCCTACAGCGATTTCGGCGTGGTGCGCGAAGCGCTCACTTATCTGACCCTGCCGAACAAGATCCTGCTGCTGCTCTCGAGCGTGCTGCCCTCGCTGCGGCGGCGGCGCGACTGGGTCTTCCATCCGCTGCTCCTGCTGGCCCGCACCAAGAAGCATGCGGAGACCTTCATCGAGCCGAGTCCCGCCTCGTCCGCGATATCCAGCAGCAAACAGACGCGCCTACAAGAAGTCACATCTCTAGAAAGGGGAGCCACATGAAAACAGTCGGCCTGATGATCAGTACCAAGGAAAACGAGAAACGACGCGCACTCCTGCCCAAGCACGTGGCGCAGATCCGCCACCGTGACCACCTGTATTTCGAAGAAGGCTATGGCGCCGGCTTCGGCCACCCGGACGAGGAATACCGCGCGGCCGGCGCCCATGTGGTGCCACGCGAGGAAGCGCTGTCGAAGGATGTGATCTGCGATCCCAAGATCGGCGACGCCACCTACCTCGAAGAGCTGAAACCCAGGCAGACCATTTTCGGCTGGGTGCACGCGGTGCAGAACCGCTCCATCACCGACAAGATCCTCTCCAAGGAGATCACGGCGATCGCCTGGGAAGACATGTTCGAGGGTAACCGCCACGTCTTCTGGCGCAGCAACGAGCTCGCCGGCGAAGCCGCGATCATGCATGCCTTCACCCTGTACGGCAAATGCGTCTACGAATGCAAGGTGGCCCTGATCGGGCGCGGCAACATCGCACGCGGCGCCTACCGCATCCTGTCCTGCATGGGCGCGACGATCAATGTGTTCGAGCGCAAGACCGAGAAACTGCTGCGCCAGGAACTGGGCAAATACGACGTGGTCGTCAACGGCATCCTGTGGGACGTCTACCGCAAGGACCACATCATCTACCGGGAAGACCTGGCGCTGCTGCGCAAACCGGCCATGATCGTCGACATCAGCTGCGACCGCGCAGGGGCGATCGAAACCAGCCGGCCGACCACCATCGAAGATCCGGTGTACAGCGTCGACGGCGTGCTGCACTACGTGGTCGACCACACGCCCGCGCTGGTCGGCTATTCGGTGAGTAACTGCCTGGGCGAGCAGATGGTCAAGTACCTGGACGTCATCATCGAGGGCAGGGTCGACCAGGACGAGGTGCTGGCGCCGGCCGTCTGCATCCGCGACGGCAGCATCGTCGACCGCCGCATCATCGACTTCCAGAACCGCTGACACACGATGCGACCGCCGGCCATCGAGGCCGGCGGCCGCGACCGCCATCAGGCCGCGAGGGTTCCCGTCAGGCGGCCGTAGATGTTCTTGTAGCGCGCCACGCTGACCGGCCAGTTGCGCTCCGTTTCCACATAATTGCGGCCGGCCCGGCGCAGTTCGGGCCACTTCTGCTGCGATTCCAGCAGCGTCGCCACCTTCTCGACCAGGGAATCCGTATCGTTGGCGCGGAACAGCACGCCGGTCTTGCCATCGGCGATCAGCTCGAGATGGCCGCCGACGTCGGAGGCCGCCAGGATCCGGCCCTGGGCCATCGCTTCCAGCGGTTTCAGCGGCGTGACCAGGTCGGTCAGGCGCATCGGCAGGCGCGGGTAGACCAGCACGTCCAGCAGGTCGTAGTACCTGGTCACCTGGTCGTGCGGCACGCGGCCGGTGAACACCACCCTGTCCTCGATCTTCAGGTCTTTCGCCAGCTGGCGCAGCTGGGCATCCTGCGGACCGCCGCCAACCAGCAGCACGCGCAGGTCCGGCATGCGCGCCGACAGCTTCGGCACCGCGCGCAGCAGCACGTCCAGGCCTTCGTAGGCGTAGAACGAGCCGATGAAGCCGATCAGGCGCGAGCCGGACAGGCCCAGCTTGTCCTTCAGCTGCAGGTCGGCGCTGCCGCCCAGCGCGAACTTGTCGATGTCCACCGCGTTCGGGATAACGGTCACCTTGTCGGCCGGGATGCCGCGCGCGACGATGTCCTTGCGCAGGCCTTCGCAGATGGTGGTGACGGCGTCGGCGCGCTTCAGCGCATAGGTCTCGAGCGCGCGCGTGAGCTTGTAGCGCAGGCCGTTCTCGGTGCTGGTGCCATGGTCGACCGCGGCGTCTTCCCAGAAGGCGCGCACTTCGTACACCACCGGGATGCCGAACTTCTTGCCGGCGCGCAGGGCGGCGATCGCGTTCAGCACCGGCGAGTGGGCGTGCAGCACGTCCGGCTTGACGACCGGGATGATCTCGGCCAGGCGCCTGGCCAGGCCGTCGATCACGTCGACCTGGTTCAGCACCGGCAGCTTCGACAAGGTCGAGCCGGACGGCGTGCGGTAGAAGTGCAGGCCGTCGCTGGTTTCTTCCAGCATGTCGCCGGAACCCTGCTTGGCGCCGGTGACGTGGAAGGTTTCCCAGCCGAGCGCGCGCTGTTCGCGCAGGATCGAGCGGGTACGGAAGGTATAACCGCTGTGCAGCGGGATCGAGTGATCGAGGACGTGCAGGACTCGCATGGGCTTTTCTTTGAACTTTGAGGTTATGCTTGGTTCTTGCGCAGGAAGGCTTCGAACATCAGCACCTGCCACAGCGCGGTGCTGTGGTCCTTCAGGCGCGCCAGGTGTTCGTCGACCATCCGCTTCAGGTATTGCTCGTTGAAGATGCCGGTATCGCGCAGCAGGGGGCTGAGCACCGCCTTCTTCATGCTGTCGGCCAGCGGCCCGCGCAGCCAGGCCGCGAGCGGGATCGAGAAGCCCATCTTCTTGCGGTACAGGACGTCGTTGCCGAGGTAGGGCTCGAGCGCCTTCTTGAAGATGTGCTTGCCTTCGCCGTTGCGCAGCTTGGTGCTCGACGGCAGGCCCGACACCCATTCGACGAACTGGTGGTCCAGCAGCGGCACCCGCACTTCCAACGCGTGCGCCATGCTGGCGCGATCAACCTTGGTGAGGATGTCGCCCGGCAGGTAGGTCTTCATGTCGATGTACTGGATCAGCGACAGCGGATCGTCGGTCGGCGCATCCTTCGTGTAGTTGCGCATCACCTCGACCGCGCTGTAGCCCTGCAGGCTGCTCTTGAAGCGCTCCGAGAACAGCTGGCCGCGCACGCGGTCGTTCAGCATCGACACGCCGTGGAAGTAACCTTCGGTCAGGTCGCGCGCCAGCGCTTCGAAGGTGGTCTTGGCGCGGAACACGCGCGGCGCCCAGTCGGCCTTCGGATAGGCGGCGCCGAGGAATCCGAACACCGGCTTGCGCAGCGCCAGCGGCAGCATCGAACGCACCCGGTTCTCGTTGTGGGCCATGCGGTGGCGGCGGTAGCCGGCGAAGTTCTCGTCGCCGCCGTCACCGGACAGGGCCACCGTCACGCGCTTGCGGGCCAGTTCGCAGACACGGTAGGTCGGGATCGCCGAGCTGTCGGCATAGGGTTCGTCGTACAGGTGGGCCAGGGTGTCGACCAGGCCGTAGTCGTCCTTGCTGACGGTCTCGCACTGGTGGTTGGTCTGGTAGCGCTCCGCCACTTCGCGCGCGTAGTTCGATTCGTCGAAGGCCGGGTCGTCGAAGGCGATCGAGCAGGAATTCACCGGCTCCTTCGAGAGGCCGGCCATCATCGCCACGATGGCGCTGGAATCGACGCCGCCGGACAGGAAGGCGCCCAGCGGCACGTCGGCTTCGAGGTGGCTCTCGACCGCTTCGCGCAGGCGGTAGATCAGTTCGCCCTCCATGTCGCGCTCGGTCATGCGGTCGTGCGGCGTGAACGGCACGTCCCAGTATTTCTTCTGCTCGATGCGGCTGTCGCCCACTTTCAGGGTGATCGTATGGCCCGGCAGCAGCTTGTGCGCATGCCTGAAGATGGTGCGCGGTTCCGGTACGTAGCCGTAGGCGAAATACTCCTCGACCGCATGCGGATCGATCTCGCGCGGCAGGCCCGGCACCGACAGGATGGACTTCAGCTCGGAGCCGAACAGGAACATCCCGTCCGGCAGCACGGCGTAGTGCAGCGGCTTGATGCCGATGCGGTCGCGCGCGGCGAACAGGGTCTGCCGGGTGCGGTCCCAGATCACGAAGGCGAACATGCCGCGCAGGTGGCGCACGCAGTCCTCGCCCCATTGCTCCCAGGCGTGGACGATGGTTTCGCTGTCGGACGGCGTGCGGAATTCGTGGCCGAGTTCCTGCAGCTCGGCGCGCAGCTTGCGGAAGTTATAGATTTCGCCGTTGAACACCAGCGCCACCGTACGGTCTTCGTTGAACAGCGGCTGCAGCCCGTTTTCGGGCGCGATGATCGACAGGCGCCGGTGGCCGAAGCCGAGGCCCGGCTCGAGGTGCAGGTCGCCTTCGGTCGGACCACGGTGGAACTGGGTGTCGTTCATCCGTCCGAGTACGCCGCGGTCGATGGGACGTCCGCCGCGCATGTCAAAAATGCCTACTATTCCGCACATGGTGTGATTGCTTCTTGAAGTGGGGTTTTAATCTTGCGCAGGCCGTCGTACAGGTCCATGTAATGGGCCAGCATGGCGGCGACGCTGTATTGTTGTTCGATGCGCGCGCGTCCGGCCGCTCCGTGCCGGCGGGTGAGTTCCTCGTCGAGCACATAGGCGGCCAGGGCGTCGGCCAGGCGCTGCGGATCGCCGGGCGGCACCAAGGCGCCGGTGGCGCCGTCGAGCACCAGGTCGGGAATGCCGCCGACCGCGGTCGAGACCACCGGCAGCCCGCTCGCCATCGCTTCCAGCATCGTCACCGGGGTGCCCTCGGCGATCGAGGACAGGGCGAACAGCGAGAAGCTGCGCATCGGCGGCGCGACGTCGCTGCGCGGGCCAGCCAGCCAGGCGCAGTCCTGCAGGCCGGCATCAATGATCTTCTGTTCGAGCTGCGCGCGCAAAGGGCCGTCGCCGACCAGCACCAGGCGCAGGCGCGGGCGCTGTTCCGGCAGCATCGCACGCAGGCGGGCGAAGGCTTCGATCAGGGTGGCCTGGTCCTTCACGTCCTGCAGGCGGCCGACGGTGCCGATCACGAACATGCCGGGCGCGCTCCACGGTTCATCAAAGCTGCCGGGGCGGAAGCGTTCGGTGTCGACGCCGTTGTCGATCAGCTCGATCTTCGCCTGCGGAATGCCGACCACGCCGCGCAGCCAGCGCTCGAGGTCGCGCGAGACCGGCACGTAGCGGTCGATGACGGGCACCAGCAGGCGGCGCAGCAGCTTGTGCTTGCGGTTCACGCCGTGCGGGTCGCTGGCGTCGCGTCCGTGCTCGGCGTGTACGCGCACAGGCACCCCGGCCAGCAGGGCGGTGGCGTGGTATTCGATGGTGCCCAGGTTATAGGTGTGCAGCACGTCGGGACGCATGGCGCGCAGCACCTTGAACAGGCGCTTGTGCGTGCCCAGTTCGAGGCCGGGCGGCTTGTGCAGCGCCACCAGTTCCACGCCCGGGCGCGTGATGCGCTGGGCGAACTCGGTGTAATCGGTCAGGCAGATCACCGCATGCCGGTACTTATGGGCCGGCATGCGGTTGATGGCGTCGACCAGCAGGGTTTCCAGGCCGCCGATGTCGAGCCGGTAGATCAGGTGGGCCACCAGCGGCGCTTGCTTCATGTCGCTCATTGCGTGGCAAGCCTCAATGCGTGGCGGCGGCGTGGGCCAGCGCCGCGTCGACCGCCTTCAGGTTGTCGGCGACGAAGGCGCGCAGGGCGGCCCGCGCCGCTTCCGGATGCTCGTCGAAGGGCACCGACAGCATCAGCGCCGCGCCGTCGTCGCCGCGCAGCATCGCCTTCGATCCCGCCTGGTACAGCTTGCCGATCGCATTGCTGGTCGTGTCGTGGCCGCCGATGCGCATCCAGCTCCACACCAGCAGGCCCTTGCCGCCGTCGCGCAGCACGGTCTCGCGCACGGTCAGCGGACGGCCGCCGGCGGTTTCGACCCGCTTCGCGCTCTCGGTCTCGTGCCAGGTGTCCTTGTAGCCGGCCAGGCGGTTCAGGGAGCTGATCAGGGATTTGCTGCGGTCCTGGTTGCGGTAGTACAGCAGGTTCAGCGCCACCGGCACGCTGTCGCGGCGGTAGCTGCGCACGAAGTCGACGTCGGGCGCCATGTAGTCCGGCTTCCAGTCGGCGAAGGGCGCGGCCTGCGGCCAGCCGACGGCCACCTCGCCCAGGGAAACCGGGGCCGGGTTGTGGTTGGCCTGCTCGCCGTAGAGGGCCAGCGCCGGCCACAGCGCGCACACGGCCAGCACGCCGGCGGCCAGCGCCGGGACGCCCTTGCCGACGCGTTCGCGCAGCGACGGTGCCGCCGCCGTGGTGCCGGAGGCCGCTGCCGCCGTTGCCGCCGCCGGCTCGGTGGTGTCTTCGCGCCAGTAGCTGCCGATCCAGAACATGATGAACATGACCAGGCCGAAGAACAGCCAGCCGTAGATCAGGTGGTCGACGCCGGTGGCCAGCGCCATGCCGGACAGGTGGCCGATCATCACGATCATGTAGGCGCGCAGGCCGTTGGCGAGGATCGGCACCACGACCGACAGGCCGATGAACAGCGCGCGCCGCATGGTCGAGCGGTAGGTGAGGTAGGCGTACAGGCAGCCCAGGGTGATCGAGGAGATCAGGTAGCGCACGCCGCTGCAGGCCTCGACCACCGACCAGTTCCCGGTCGGCAGCTCGAAGCGGGTGCCGCTGCGCAGGACCGGGATGCCGGTGGCCTGCACCGCCGCCACCGTGAAGTCGGCGGTGAACTGGATCAGCGGGCCGACGAAGGCTTCGCCAAACGGCACCGCGAACAGCAGGAACAGCAGCGGGAAGGTCAGCGAGCCGGCCAGGCGCGGTCCCAGCAGGGCCAGCGCGATCGCCGGGAACATGGCGACGAAGGTGTATTGCGACACTACCTGGACCTCGCCCAGCTGGGCCGCCAGCCAGCCGGCGCCGAGCAGCGCGACCAGCGCCAGGCCCGGGGCCCAGGGCTGTACCGGATAGAGGCTGAAATTCTCGCGCCGGCGCCAGATGAGCCACAGGCTGATCGGCAGGATCACGTAGCCGTGGGCGAAGGTCTCGGAGCTGTTCCACAGGCCGACGATCGAGCGCACGGTGCCGAAATAGAGGGCGAACGGGGCCAGCAGGGCCAGCACGATCATGGCCGCGCGGGCGCGCGACATGGACGGGTGCGGAGCGGCGATGGTAGCGCCCAGCACTTCGGGTGGGGGTTTCAGGAACATTCGAGGCTCTCTCCGATGCATGCCAGGTTGCTCGACCAGCTGTAGCGGCGCTGGACCTTGTCGCGGGCGGCGCGGCCGATCGCGTCGATGGCGCCGTCCTGTCCTTCGAGCAGGGCGGCGCAGGCGTCGGCGAAGGCGGTAGGTTCGTCGGCCAGCACCAGTTCGCTGCCGGGGACGGCGTCGATGCCTTCCAGCGCCTGCGGCGATACCACCACCGGGGTTGCCATCGCCATCGCTTCCAGTACCTTGTTCTGGACCCCGCGCGCAATCCGCAGCGGCGCCACCGCGGCGGCGGCGTGGGCGATGTAGGGGCGCACGTCGGGGACGGTGCCGGTCACCACCACGCCCGGCTGCTGGGCCAGGGCCTGCACCGCCGGCGCCGGACGCGAGCCGACGATGTAGAAGCGGGCGTCAGGGAAGCGCCGGTGCACCGTGGGGAAGACTTCGGCGGCGAACCACTTCACCGCGTCGATGTTCGGCCAGTAATCCATGGCGCCGGTGAAGACCAGGGCGCGCTCGCCGGCCGCGAACGGATTCTCATACGGCCGCTCGGGCGAAAAATACTCGGTGTCGACGCCGTTGCTGAAGTGGCCGATCTTCGGGCCGCTTTCCGGCGCCAGGCTGCGGAACAGCTCGGCCTCGGGGGCCGACACGAACAGCGAGGCGTCGTAGTCGCGCGCCACCTGGCGCTCGTAGCGCAGCAGCTGCTTCGCCTCGTAGCGGTAGACCAGGTTCATCGGGAAGGATTTCTGCTCGGCGTACTGGCGCCATTTTTCGGAGTCGATGTCGCAGAAGTCGATCACGCGGCGCGCGCTGCGGTGGTTCTCGGCGTACTGCGCCATCGGCGAGCAGAACACCAGCACGCGGTCGATCCTGTGCGCGGCCAGGGTGTCGTCGACCCAGCGCGCCATGCCGGCATCGCGGTAGTATTCCTGCGACAGCGAGCGGTTCTTCAGCAGCGCGCCCAGGCTGCGCACGCGCGACAGCAGCGGGTTCATGCGCGCGAAATGGCTGCTCGCGCACAGTGCCTCCACGTGCGGCACGTACTGCCAGTCGTCGGGATCGTCGACGAAGGTTGCCAGGTGAACCCGGTAGTGGCGGGACAGGTGCTTGAGCAGGTGGTAGGAGCGGATCTTGTCGCCCTTGTTGGGCGGGTAGGGGATCCGGTGGATCAGCAGCAGCAGGTCTTCCATGATGCTCGCCTCATTCCTGGTTCAGGAAGATGCGGTCCATGCGGTCCCAGGCGAAATCGCGCGCCAGGGCCTCGATGCGGGCTTCCATCCGGTCGATGTTGACGTAGTGGCGGAAGCGCGACTTGGCGTCCAGGCCCGCGGGGCGCGGCTGCTGCGTGTCGATCTCCCACGGGTGGAAGTAGAACAGCGAGGGCTGGCGGTCGGCGCGGTTGACCTTGGCCATCATCCAGCGCGACAGCGCATAGGGCAGCAGGCGGAAGTAGCCGCCGCCGCCGGCCGGCAGGTTCCGGCCCAGCATCTGCACGGTGGTGATCGGCACTTCCAGCAGGCCGTCCGGACCGTTCGGGTAGAAGGCGAAACGCGGCGCTTCCGGCATGCCGTAGTGGTCGTGGGCGATCGGGTAGATGCTGGAGCTGTAGCGGTAGCCGGCGTCGAGCAGCTCGTCCAGCGCCCACAGGTTGGCGCGGCCGATCGAGAAGCTGGGCGCGCGGTAGCCCAGAACGGCCTGGCCGCCGATGTCTTCTAGCAGCGCCTTGGCGGAGCGGATGTCGTTGGCGAATTCGGCGCGGGTCTGGTCGGAGGCGCGCAGGTGGCCGTAGCCGTGGCTGGCCAGCTCGTGGCCGCCGGCGACGATGCGGCGCACCACCTGCGGATAGCGCTCGGCGATCCAGCCCAGGGTGAAGAAGGTGGCGCGCACGCCATGGCGTTCGAACAGGGCCAGGATGCGGTCCATGTTCGCCTCGACCCGGCATTCGCGTTCCGGCCAGCTGGCGCGGTCGATGTAGGGAGCGAAGGCCGACACCTGGAAGTAGTCCTCGACATCGCAGGTCATGGCGTTGCGGATGCGTTCCCCCGGCGCCGGCAGGCGGCGCGGGGCGAGTTCGACCATGTTCATTCTTGGTTGTCCATTGGCTGGGTTACCGCCCCCTGGGGCGTGGCGACGATCTTCTTCAGGATCGACAGCACGGAAACGATCGACTTTTCGAGGCGCATCATGCGTTCGTCCAGCATCTCGACGCTGTTGCCGCGGCGCTCTTCGACGCGCATGTCGGCGGTGCGGATCTCGCCGACGTGCAGGTCCTGGGCGAGGACGGCCGGGCTGCCGGCCGCCAGCGAATCGCCGTTGGCGCCGGGCAGCTGGAATTCTTCGCTGATGTCGCTGATCACGGTGTTGATGTCTGCTTCCGTGAAGGCATGCATCTCTTCCAGGTAGCCCATCAGCAGCACGCGGTCCATCAGGGTGTTGACCTTGCGCGGAATGCCGCCGCTGTAGGCATAGATGGCGGCGTGGGCGCCGTCGTCGAAGGACGGGTCGCCGTTCCAGCCGACCGTCGCCATGCGGTGCTCGATGTAGGCGCGGGTCTCCTGCGCATCCATCGGGCCCAGGTGGTAGCTGGCGATCACGCGCTGGCGCAGCTGCTGCATGCCGGGGCTGTGCAGGGTGGCGCGGAATTCCGGCTGGCCGAGCAGGAAGGTCTGCAGCAGCGACTTGTCGTCGGTCTGGAAGTTCGACAGCATGCGCAGCTCTTCGACCGTGCGCGCCGACAGGTTCTGGGCCTCGTCGATGACGAGCAGGGCGCGCTTGCCCTGGTGGTCGACGTCGCACAGGAATTTTTCCAGGCGCGTCAGCAGGTCGGTCTTGCTCGCACCCTCGTACGGCAGGCCGAAGGCCGACACCACCATGCGCAGGGTGTCGTCCGGATCCAGGTGGGTGTTGACGATGTGGGCCGCCACGATCTGGTCCGAGGGCAGGCCGTTGAACAGGTTGCGTACCAGCGTGGTCTTGCCCGCGCCGACCTCGCCGGTGACGATGATGAAGCCTTCGCCCTGCGACAGGCCGTACTCGAGGTAGGCCATGGCGCGCTTGTGACCCTTGCTGCCGAAGAAGAAGTGCGGGTCGGGGCGCAGCTGGAAGGGTTTGGCGGAAAATCCGTAAAAGGTCTCGTACATGTGAATGCTCCGCTTGCTTAATACCGGACCGACAGCGTCGCCACGAGTGCGTTCTCGTGATATTTGTCGCTGGTAAACAGGCCGGCTCGTCCGGTGGAGTGGCGCACGTCGAGCGTGCCGATGGTCTTCGCGTCGAAGCGCCGGTTCAGGCCCAGGCTCATCTGCCTGAGGTTGTTGATCAAGCCGGTATCGATGGACTGGATGCGCGCCGCGTACAGGCTGGCCTGCGCCTGCGTGCTCGAGGACAGCTTGTAGCTGGCGTTGGCGCTGGCGCCGCGCTGGCGCGTGTTGTCGTTCAGGGTGCTCAACTGGCTGGGCAGCAGCGTGCTGTCGGACTGCTGCAGCGATACCGCGTTGCGCTGGTCCGCGAACACGCTGATCGCCAGGTCGGTCCGCGCGCCGCGGAACAGGGCGCCGGCCTGCAGGTGCTTGTTGCGGGCGTAGCGGTTGCTCAGGTAATTGATGGTGTTGGGCAGCGACGGCGGCAGGCCGCTGGCCGCCATATAGGTCGCCACCATCTGCGCGCGCTCGGCCGGATCCGGATACGCGGTCCTCAGCATGCTGTCGATCAGGCTGGCGGTGTCCACCGTGGCCGGCAGCAGGAATTGCGCGCGGGTGGTCGTGATCGCGTCGCTGTAGCTCAGGCTCCAGCTGCTGTGGCGGGTGCGGTGGCTGGCCAGCAGCGAACCGGTCTTGCCGAAGTAACGGTGGCCGAAGGTGGCATTGACGCTGGTGCGCGCCGACGGCGCCCACATGAAGCCGAGCGACCAGTTCGGCCCCTTGGTGCGCTGGTTGAATGCCGGATATTCGAATTTGTCGTAGCCGGCATTGGCCGTCAGGTTCAGGTGCGGATCTAGCCGCCACTGCAGGCCAGCGTTGCCGGTCTGCGATCTGGAATCGCCGCTGATGGTGGAGCCCAGCTCCTGGCGGTTGTACGCCAGGTTCCAGCCGAGTTCCCGGAACGACGGGCCGCTCATCGCATTGATGGCGGTGCTGCTGCCGGTGGTGTTGCCGAAGGCCTCGCCGCGGTCGCTGCGCACCGAGTCGCGCGTGAACTGCGCCGCCACCACGGCGGTCGAGCCGAAGCGGTGGCGCAGGCTGGGGCTGACGCTCCAGGTGCGGACGTCGATGTTGTTGAGCGACGAATAGCTGTTGGCGGCCACCGGGCCGAAGGCCGAGGCGGCCTGGCGCGAACGGCTCGCGCCGCCGTCCAGGAACAGGAAATCGTCGATCAGCTCGGACTTCATCGCCGCCTGGTAGCGGGTCTCGCTGTCGTGGACGTTCGGGATGTCGTCGTGCTGGTAGACGAAGCGGCGGTACTCGGCATTCGCGCTGAGCTTCAGGCGGCGGCCGTCTTTCCTGACGCTGATGGCGGGACCGGCGTCGGTCACGAAGCCGCTCCTGGCCAGGGTGTCGTTCTGGTTGTTCAGATTGTCGGAGTAAGTCTCGCGCAGGGTGACGGTCGGTGCGATGCGCCAGTCGTCCGCGCGGCATTCGTTCGACAGCAGCATGGCCGCCAGCGCCAGCGGCGTGAGCCGAAGCGCCGCGATCGCCGGCCGCTTAGCCGTAGTGATAGTCATACGTCTCTTCGATGCCTGGGATGTCCCTGGTCTTGTTGTAGATGAGATTGACGTTGTCGATGCCTTCGAGCTGGCTCAGGGCTTCCTTGACCGCGTGCTGGGTCGTGGTCTGGGCCTCGACCACCAGCACGATCTGGCCCATGTGCGAGGCCAGCACCCGCGATTCGCTGGTCAGCAGCAGCGGCGGCGAGTCGAAGATCACGATCCGGTCCGGATAGCGGTTGGCGATTTCCTCGACCAGGTTGCTCATGGTCGAGCTGGCCAGCAGCTCGGTCGCGCGCGGCGTGCTGGTGCCGGCCGGCAGGATCGACAGGGTATCGACGTTGGTGCGCAGCATGACATCGCCCATGTCGAGCTTGTCGTCGACCAGGATGTCCATCAGGCCGCGCTGGGGCGGCAGGCCGAGGGTGCGCAGGATGGACGGACGGGCGACGTCGGCGTCGACCAGCAGCACGGTGTGGTCGAGCTCCATCGCGATGCTCATCGCCAGGTTGATCGCGGTATAGGTCTTGCCTTCGCCCGGCAGCGAGCTGGTGATCATGATCAGGTTGCCCGGGTTGCCGCCCGGCGCGCGGGCGGCAAAGGCGCGCTGCAGCAGCGGACGCTTGATGATGCGGAAGTCTTCCAGCAGTGGCGTACGGCCGCTGGCCGCGGTGACCATGCCCGTCTCGCGCATGCGCGCCAGGTCCAGTTCTACTTTGCGGGTGGTGAACTTCGGCGCGGCCGTCTGCTCGTTCACGGGGACCGGCGCGACCGGCACCGCGTGCACGGTTTCGTGGATGACGGTGTCGGCCACGGTCACGGACGGGCTGTCCGCGACCGGATGCAGCGCAGCGCTGTCGTTGAGGCCGCCAGCGGCGACGGGACTGGCGGGAGCGGCGCTACGCTGCCGGTCGATGCGGCTGGCTGCTTTTTCGATAATGCTCACGTGGAACTCCTTGCAAACTTTGCGGGGGCGCCGCGATTAAAACGAGGGATGGGACAGGATCGCTGCCATCCCGGCGCCGTAGATCCCGAACAGCACCAGTACCGATACCCCGAGGGCGGCCAGGCGGCGCTTGCGGCGGACCGTCTGTTCCGCCGTCCAGTTCATGCCGATCGAGCCCAGCACCGGCACGCCGGTGACGTCGCGCAGGGTGGCCTGGCTCAGGAAGGTCGGGCGCAGCTGGCTCATCAGGAAGGCGACGGCGATGCCGGCCGCCAGGGCGCCGGCGAACACCAGTGAGAACAGGCGCAGGCGGTTCGGACCGGCCGGCTGGGTCGGCACGGTCGGCGGATCGATCACGCGGAAGGTCAGCATGTCGGTGGCGGACGACAGGTCGCCCGACAGGCGCGCCGATTCGCGGCGTTCGAGCAGCTTCTGGTAGTTCTCCTTGTTGACCTGGTAGTCGCGGTTCAGCTGGGCCAGCTGGGCCTCGACTTCCGGCACCGACGAGCTCTGGGCGCGCAGGCGGGCGACGCGGGCCGCATATTCGTCGGCACGGATGCGCATCGATGCCACGTGGGCCTCGGCCGCCGACAGCGAGACGTTCAGCTGCTGCAGCATCGGGCTGTAGCCGGCGCCCGGATCGTTGCTGCGCTTCTTCTGCTTGGCCAGGTCGGCCTTCTGCGCCAGCAGCTGGTCCAGCAGGCGCTTGTTGGCGACGATGTCCGGGTGCTGCTCGGTGTACTGCAGGCGCAGGGTGTCCAGGTTCTTCTGGGCGGTGGCGATGCGGTTTTCCAGTTCCGGATCGGTGACGGGGATTTCCACGGCCTCGCCCGCCTTGCCGGGCTTGGCCGGCTCGCCCGTGATCTGGCGGCGGATCGCGTTGCGGGCCTGCTCGGCCTCGGCCAGCTCCAGGCGGGCCTGGCTGAGCTGGTCGGTGGCCTGGATCAGCTGGCCGCTGAAGTCGCCGCCGCCTTCGCGCGGCAGCAGGCCCATGTTCTTGATCTTGAACTCTTTCAGCGAGTTCTCGGCGGCGCTCAGCTTCTCTTCATAGGATTTGATCTGGTCGTCGATGAACTGCACGGCCTTTTCCGAGTCCTGCTTCTTGCCGCTGAAGCTGCCCTCGACGAAGATGGTCAGCAGGGACTGCACGATGTCCTTGCCCAGTTTCGGGTTGTCCGAGACGTAGGTGATCGTATAGATGTCGTCGCGCTCGGTGCCGCCGATCTTGATCTTGGCGATCAGGTCGTCGACGATTTTCTCGTGCTCCTTGGCATCCTTGGCCTTGACGTCGAGGTCGACCATGCGCATCAGCTTTTCGACGTTCGGACGGCTGAGCAGGGTGCGGCGCATGAACACCACCTGCTGGTCCAGGTTGGGCAGGGTGGTCATTCCTGACATTAAGGGCTTGAGGATGCTCTGGGTGTCGACGTAGACACGGGCCGAGGCCTCGTACTGGTTGGGCAGACGCAGCACCACGGCCCAGCCGATGACGGCGACGGTCCAGGCGATGGCGACGGCATACCAGCGGTATTTGCCGATTGCTTTAAGGAAGTTCAGGAGGGTGGCTGTGATCTCTGCCATCGTTCAATCTCACCATGAAAGATTTGGACTCATTTACTGATCCAAATCAGAGGAAAATGGAATACTCACGCATCATCGCTTGTACTCTCTGCAATTGCAATTAAGCACACGAAAAATGTGAAGAGCTCAACAAGCCGTACCTCGGCTACAACACAAATTCCTTTAAGAAACACGGAGATAGGGTCAGGTTTGCATTAATTTAGTGAAATTATTGCTGGGAAGTACATCGGACTTTCATATGCGGAGCATTCATGCAGTAGACTTGCGAAATCGCAACTTTCTAAAAGATACTGCTTTATTGTAATGTCTAAATTGCAAAAAGGGGTGCACGGTTGGTGCACCAACGAAACATGCTTCGGCAGCCCTTCCGCCACCCTTCGCACGGCCCCGCGCCGGCGGTCCTGGCGGGCGCTGCTGGCCGGTTTCGCGGCCGCCTGCATGATCGTGCCGGCGGTGGGCGCCGAGCTGACGGCGGTGGTGCCGACGGTCAAGCGCTCCGTGGTCGGGGTCGGCACCTTCGAGCGCACGCGCAGTCCCTCGACCGTGTTCGTCGGTACCGGTTTCGTGGTGGGAGACGGCCTCAGCGTGATCACGAATGCGCACGTGGTGCCCGAAAAGCTGGACGAGACGCGCATGGAGCAGTTGGGCATCGTGACCAGCGACGGCGACACCGTGCGTTTCCGCCCGGCCCAGCTGGTGGCGCGCGACAACGAACACGACCTGGCCCACCTGCGCCTGAGCGGTCCGCCGCTGCCGGCGCTGAAGCTGGGAGATTCCGACAGCGTCGCCGAAGGGCAGTCTCTGGCCTTTACCGGTTATCCGCTGGGCATGGTGCTGGGCCTGCATGCGGCCACCCACCGCGCCACCCTCGCCGCGATCACGCCGGTGGTCATGCCTTCGCTGAGTTCGCGCAAGCTCGACGTGCGCCAGCTGGTCCAGCTGCAGCGCACCTCCTACGACATCTTCCAGCTCGACGGCACGGCCTATCCCGGCAACAGCGGGAGTCCGGTCTACGATCCGGCCAGCGGGGAAGTGTGGGGGGTGATCAACGCCGTGTTCGTGAAGGGTTTGAAGGAAACCGCGATCAGCGCGCCGAGCGGCATCACGTATGCGATTCCGGTGAAGTACGTGAAGAATCTAATGCAACAGAAATAGAGTATTCGGGAAAGATTTCAAGCGTGCGCGGTCTTTTCCTCAAGCACTATGATATACAATACATCGCTGTTAGCGACTTATTAACATATGTGTTCGACGAAAGGGAATGACGTGGGCAAGTACAAGGCGAACCTGATGAAACACACGACAGTGGCGGCAGCCGCCGCGCTCGCATTGCTCCTGACCGGCTGTGCCACCAGGACGCCGCCGCCGCAAACCCAGGTCACCAACCCCGACTACCTGATCGGACCGGGCGACAGCGTGAGCATCATGGTGTGGCGCAACCCCGAGGTGTCGATGTCGGTGCCGGTTCGTCCGGACGGCAAGATCACCACCCCGCTGGTCGAAGACCTGCCGGCCGCCGGCAAGACCTCGACCGAACTGGCGCGCGACATCGAAAAAGCGCTCGCCAAGTTCATCCAGCAGCCGGTGGTGACGGTGATCGTCACCAACTTCGTCGGCAATTTCAGCGAACAGATCCGTGTGATCGGCCAGGCCGCCAAGCCCCAGGCCCTGGCGTACCGCCGCGACATGAGCCTGATGGACGTGCTGATCGCGGTCGGCGGCGTCACCGAGTTCGCCGCCGGCAACCGTGCCAGCGTGATCCGCACGGTCGACGGCAAGCAGCAGAAATTCAACGTCCGCCTGGACGACCTGATCAAGGAAGGCGATATCTCGGCGAACATGCCGATGCGCCCCGGCGACGTGCTGATCATCCCCGAAAGTTTCTTCTGATTGTGTCTGCCGGGAGGCGTCGATAATTTTTACACTTGTCGGCGTTCCGGCATACAATAGAAATTTCCGGGTAGTACAGTCGGCATTAAGCGCCTGATTTACAATATTTTTTTCGGAACAGTCTGTTCATGGCCCGGAACTTGCTTTTTATGGGAAGTGGAAAAACGCTTCGCATGATCGCAACACATCTTTGGGGATAACGCACGTGGCTACCGAAAATCAAGAAAACAATGGAAACGCAGCGCCGTTGTCCTTGAGCGAACGCGGTGCCGCCCGGCGCCGGCTGGCCAAGGCCGGTGTCGGTGCCGTCGGCGTCCTGTCGACGCTGGAAAGCCACGCGACCTTGAAGCTCATGACCTGCAAGTCGCCGTCGGGCTCCATGTCCGGCGGCATGAGCAGCCATTACGGCGGCGTCAAGCCGGCATGCGAGGGCTTGTCGCCGGGCTTCTGGAAGAACCACACCGGCTCCTGGCCATGCTCGATCGACACCTGGTTTGCCGACGTGTTCTACGTGGCGGGCAACCGCGGGTCCTGCACCGTCAAGACCAAGAACACGAGCTACCTGTGCTCGACGATGCTGAACCTGCTGAGTCCGCAGAAATTCGACAAGTACAATCTGGCGATGCATGCGATCGCGACCTACCTGAACATCAAATCCGGCAGGATCGGTTTCCTGTCGACCGACACGCTGCTGGCGATGTGGGCCGACGTCCAGACCAAGGGTTACTACAGCCCGGCCGCCGGCGTCAGGTGGAGTGCCGAACAGGTCAAGAATTATCTCGAATCCACCCACGATTGACGAGGCGACAGCGAGCATGTGGCGTGTGGTGCCGGGGCAGTCGCTTGCTTTCCGGGAGTGGGACGAAGAAGCGGTGCTGTACAACGACCTGTCGGGCGGCACGCACCTGCTGGACGGTGCCGCCGTCGATGTCTTGCTGGCGCTGCGCATCGGTCCCGCCGATGCCGCCACGCTGGCGGACCGCCTGGCCGCGCGTTTCGAGGCCGATACCGACGAACTGCGCGCGATGATCGAGCACATGCTGGCCGGCCTTGCCCGCCTCGACCTCGTCGAGCCTTTTCCATGCTGAGCGTCGGCGACTTGCCGCAGGGCGAGCTGGCGGCCCGCCTCACAGGGCCGGGACTGGTCCTGCGCACCGGACCGTTCGCCAACCGTATCCGCAGCGACGTGCCGCAGCTGGCCACCGGTATTGCGCTGCTGTATGCGGATTATCCGGTCGACGAACCTGGCGGCTTTGCCGACTTCCATCTGTCCTTGCACCGCGCCGGCAGGCTGCGGCGTTTCTTCCGCCCACAAGTCCATTTCGCCTACGAGGGCGTGGCGCCGTTCCAGCCCTTGCCGCTGGCGCATGCCTACCCGATGTTCGAATGGGTGATGAACTGGTGCGTGTCGCACCGTGCCCATTCCTACCTGATCATCCATGCCGCCGTGCTGGAGCGGCACGGCCGCGCAGTGGTCCTGCCGGCGCCTCCCGGATCCGGCAAGAGCACCCTGTGCGCGGCCCTGGTGATGCGCGGCTGGCGCCTGCTGTCCGACGAGATGACCCTGGTCAGCCTGGACAACGGTACGGTGCTGCCGCTGCCGCGTCCGGTCAGCCTGAAGAACCAGTCGATCGGCGTGATCCGCGCGTTCGCCCCCGATGCCGTGCTCAGTACGCCCGTGGAAAAGACCGCCAAGGGCACTATCGCCCACCTGAAGGCGCCTGCGGAGAGCATTGCGCGCGCGGCGGAACCGGCCCGGCCGGCCTTCATCGTGTTTCCGCGATATGAGGCGCAGGCGCCGATCAGCCTGCGGCCTTTGCCGAAGGCGCGCGCCTTCATGGGCGTAGCCGAGAACGCTTTCAATTACCAGGTGCTGGGCGCACGCGGTTTCGGCGCGCTCGGGGCCTTGATCGACGCGACCACGGCCTTCGAGTTTCGGTACAGTAAACTGGACGAGGCTGTCCAGTTATTCGAACGACTGGCGAAGGACGGCGCATGACGGCATCGCCACCGCTGTTCCCGGTACTGCTGCGCGTACTGCGCGATCCCGCCGCGGCAGCCGGGCTCGACCTGGCCGGCTGGGACCTGCTGCTGCGCCAGGCGGAGAACGCCGACATGAGCGTCATCCTGCTGATGCTGCTCGACGATGCCGGACTGCTCGACCAGGCGCCGGCGCCGGCGCGCATGCACCTGGAGTGGGCGCGCGTGGCCGGCGAGCGCCATGCCCGGGCGGTGCGCAACGAGGTGAGGCAGATCGGCCGCGCCCTGTCCGGTCTCGGCCTGCCGCTGATCCTGCTGAAGGGCGCGGCCTACGCGATGGCCGGCCTGGCGGCGGGGCGCGGCCGGATATTTTCCGACATCGACATCCTGGTGCCGAAGGCGCAGCTGGGCGAGGTCGAAGGGGCCCTGATGATGAGCGGCTGGGCCAGCCTTCACCAGGATGCCTACGACCAGCGCTACTACCGCGAATGGATGCACGAACTGCCGCCGATGGAGCACGTGCGCCGCGGCAACGTCATCGACGTCCACCATGCCATCCTGCCCGAGACCGCCGACCGCCGTCCCGATCCCGCCAGGCTGCGCGCGGCCGCGGTGCCGCTTGCCGATACCGAGCCCGGCATGCTGCCGCTGTACGTGCTGGCGCCGCGCGACATGGTGCTGCACAGCGCCGTGCACCTGTTCTACGAGGGCGAGTTCGAGCATGGCTTGCGCAACCTGTTCGACATCCACCGCCTGCTGCTGCAGTTCGGCGCCCGGGACGGCTTCTGGAACGGCCTGCCGGCGCGTGCCCGCGAGCTGGAACTGGGGCGGCCGCTATTCTACGCCTTGCGTTATTGCCGGCGCCTGCTGGGTACGCCGGTGCCGGACGCCGTGCTGCGCGCCATGGAAAGCGAGGCGCCCGGCCGTCCGCTGCTGGCGCTGATGGACCGCCTGTTCCTGCGCGCCCTGGTCCCCTTCCACCCGAGCTGCGCGGATGCCTTCACGCCGCTCGCCCACGGCATGCTGTATATCCGCGGCAATTGGCTGCGCATGCCTTTCTTCCTGCTGCTGCGCCATCTTTTTCACAAGGCCTTCCTTTCTCCTGACGCGACGCCGGCGCACTGATATTATTAAAAGATTACCGATATGTAATCACTCCTATTGCGAGGAAGACATGGGCAGCGCGGAAAACAGGTGGGTGAGACTCCAGGACCTGCAGAATTTCCTGGCCGAAGGCAGTCTGGACGAAAGCCTGCAGAACCAGGCCGCACTGACGGCGGAGCTGCTCGGTGCCGGCAGCTGTTCCATCATGCTGCTCAACAGCGGCGCCCCGGGCCAGCTGCGCATGACGGTCCACGCCCGCTTCGGCAAGCTGCCGGACGCCGCTCTGACGGCCTCGGTGGGGCAGGGCGAAGGGATCTGCGGCCGGGTACTGGCCAGCGGCGAGGCGCTGCTGATCGAAGACATCGCGCAATCCGAGGTGGCGGCGCTGGCCCAGGGCCGCGACGGCATCGGCGGCAGCCTGATGTCCGCCCCGCTGAGGGTCGACGGCAAGATCGTCGGCGTGATCAATGTCGCGGGCGCCAGGGAGGGCCAGGCATTCACCCAGGGCGATCTACAATTGCTGAATATAATCGCACTATTCATCGGCAAATCGATTCAGGTGCAGCAGCTGCAACGTTTGCTCGACTCGCGTTTTTCCCAACTGGCATTGCTGCAGGAAGCGCGCGACCAGGTCCAGGACAAGGTGCGCCTGGCCTACCGCAATCCCGAAGACGCCGCCAAGATTCTCGCGCGCTCCTTTTTTAAGGAAATGACCAAGGCCGGCTTCGAATCCGGCCAGATCGTCAGCGCGGCAACCGAACTGATCGAGCAGTTGAATTTGAAGCTCAAGCACTCACCTCCGTCCTCTCCACCGACTTCCAACTGATTCATGCAAGACACCACGACCCAACTGGCGCCGGCCCTGGACGCCTGGCAGGCACTGCTCGGCCCGGAAAACGTGTTGCACGGCGAAGCCGCCCTGCAGGCCTGGGGCGCCGATACCACGGGCGCGACGCGCCGCCTGCCGGCCGCGCTGCGCATTCTCGACAGCAAGCACTTGCCGGAGGTAATGCGCATCGCCCAGCGCTACCGGATTCCCGTGCATCCGATCAGTACCGGCCACAACTGGGGCTACGGCAGCGCGCTCGCGGCGCGCGACGGCTGCGTGATCATCGACCTGTCCCGGCTGCGCGCGATCCTGCATTTCGACGAGGACATGGGCGTGGTCACGCTCGAGCCCGGCGTCACGCAAGGCATGC
Source organism: Massilia sp. 01N410 (assembly GCF_056399665.1). Taxonomy (NCBI): domain Bacteria; kingdom Pseudomonadati; phylum Pseudomonadota; class Betaproteobacteria; order Burkholderiales; family Oxalobacteraceae; genus Massilia; species Massilia sp. 01N410. Next base: position 75,800 of record NZ_JBFTRV010000012.1, read on the forward strand.
TGGCCGAGTTCCTGGAAAAGCAGGACTACCCCTTCATGGTGCCGACCACCGGCGCCGGTCCCCACTGCAGCCTGCTCGGCAATGCGCTGGAGCGCGGCTACGGCGTCACGCCGATCACCGATCATTTCGCGGCGGTGACGGACCTCGAGGCGGTGCTGGCGGACGGCAGCCTGTACCGCTCGGCGATGCGCGAAGCCGGCGGCGACGACATCGCGCGCCTGTTCAAGTGGGGCATCGGCCCCTATGCCAGCGGCCTGTTCACCCAGAGCGGCCTGGGCATCGTCACGCGGATGAGCATCATGCTGGCGCGCCGTCCGGAAAAAGTGAAAGTGTGCCTGTTCAGCCTGAAGGATGACAGCCTGCTCGAGCCGGCCGTCGAACGGATCCGCGCCATCCTCGGCCGCCTGCCCGGCACGGTCGGCGGACTGAATCTGATGAACCGGCACCGCGTGCTGGCGATGTCGGCGCCGTATCCGGCCGACCGCGTCGGTCCCGACGGCCTGATCCCGCAGGAGGTGATCGAGGCGCTCGGCAGCCAGTACCAGATCCTGCCCTGGACCGGCTTCGGCACCCTGTACGGCACCGCGCGCATGGTGAAGGCGGCGCAGAAGGAGATCCGCGCCGCCCTCAAGGGCGTGGCCAGCCGCCTGCTGTTCCTGAGCCAGGACAATGCGAACACGCTGCTGGCGCTGTCGCGCTGGATTCCCGGGCCGGCCGGGCGGCGCCTGTCGAGCACCGCCTCGACCCTGGCCAGTTCGATGGAACTGGTGCTGGGGCGTCCGAATGAGACGGCCCTGCCGCTGGCCTACTGGCGCAATCCACGTCCGCACGGGGAGGGGCCGCGCGATCCGGCGCGCGACGGTTGCGGCCTGATCTGGTACGCGCCGCTGGTGCCGATGCGCGGCGCCGGCGCACGCGCCTATGTCCAGATGGTGAGGGAGATCACCCGGCGCCACGGCATCGAGCCGCTGCTGACGTTTACTTCGCTCAGCGACAAACTGTTCGACAGTACCGTGCCGCTCCTGTTCGACCGCAATTCGCCGGCGGCGGTGGCGGCGGCCCAGGCCTGCTACCGGGAGCTGATCGCCGCCGGCCGCGAGCGCGGCTGGTTCCCGTATCGCCTTGCGGTCGATGCCATGCCGGATCTGCAGCACCTGCTGGACGACTCGGCGCGCCTGCATGCGCGCCTGCGCCGCGAACTCGATCCGCATGACCTGCTGGCGCCCGGACGCTATCACAATTGATAGTAGGCGTAGTTGTGTTAAGCAGTTAACTGTCGACTTCTTTTACAAGTTTTGTCAACTTTCCTTTAAGAATCTGTTGAAATGTTAATTTCCTAATAATAATTCTCTTCAAGATCAGTTAGTTATAAGGCATTTATTCAAGCTGGCACGCAGGTTGCTTATATACCTTTGCTGTCGTTAATGATTAATTGATTCCATTATTGGAGAGAACATGAAGAAGTTACTCGCTTTCGCTGTCGGCGCCGCTGTGAGCATCGGTGCGTATGCTGCACCGGCTCCCACCAATCTGCCGGCAGGCCCGATCTACCTGAAGTTCTCGGGTCAAGAACAGATCGCCATCAACGGCGCACACACCTTCGGTAACAACGAAATCAACTGGGGCGTTATCCTGGTGTCGACGGCCGAAAAAGGCGACGTCAACACGCCGCACGATGCGATCGATCCGAACGGTGAAATCTTCTTCGTCAATGGCCAGCAAGGCCAGATCACCGGTATGTTCTACGGCGTCCAGCAAGGTTCGCCGTCGGCAACCAACCCGTTCCCGGCTACCGGCGGCTATCTCGACCTGTACTGGCGCAATACCGACACGATGAGCAAATCGTCGGTGTCGAACACGTCCATCAGCCCGAGCATCCGCTGCGGTGAAAGCTGCGCTACCGGCTTTACCGAAGGCACCTTCCTGGCCCGTATCATGTTCGATACCGGCATGGATACCGGCAACCCGACCAATACCATCGTCGGCGACCAGGTGCCAAGCAGCAATGGCTTCACCGGCAATGCCGATTCCTACGGTTCGGTCGTGACCGATGCCATGATCGACGGCAAAACCGGCCTGTGGGCCAACCAGCTGAACTCGAACTGGTTCTCCAGCTACCTGGGCCTGCGCGACCTGCGCTTCAAGAACAGCTACAACTACAACCCGCTGTGGAATGGCGGCGAGAACATCCTGGGTGCCCGTATCGACGATCCGGGCCAGGCATTCGCCCTGCCGGAGCCGGGTGCCCTGTCGCTGATGGGCCTGGCCATGGTCGGCATGGGCGCCGCCCTGCGCCGCCGCGAGAAGAAATCCGCCAAGTAATTCCTGGCGCGCCACTTGAAAAGGCCTCTTCGGAGGCCTTTTTTCTTGTGCTGATTGACAACATCAGCGCCTTTCATGTCTACTTGCCAAATGTATATGCGAACCCGCCTTCTCCTGCAGGTCCCGGCAGTCATGCTGATCCTGGCGTTCGTGCCGACCAATCCCGGCAAGCTGGCCGCATTGCTGCTCCTCTGGATCCTGAGCTTCGGCCGGCTCGGCAAGGTCGAGGCGATCTTCTACGTCTGCGTCTGCGCCTTCTTCACGGCGATGAATGCCGCTTCCCTGAAGCAGGGCATCTTCATGTTCGCCCACCCGGACATCCTGCTGCAGCCGGTCTGGGAACTGTTCATGTGGGGCTTCTATCTATTGCACACGCGGCGCCTGCTGAACGGCCCGGCGCCGGCCGGCAGGCGGGCGACCGTATGGGCGCTCGCGCTGGCCTATTCGGCCGCCTTCGCCACCATCCACGACAGCAATACGCTGCTGCTGGTGACGGGCGTCCTGCTGCTGGTGGGGCTGGCGCTGTTCCACGAGCCGCTGGACCTGGCCTATACCGGCTATATGGTGCTGCTGGGGGCGCTGATCGAATACACGGGCGTGCACAGCGGCCAGTGGGGCTATCCGGGCAATCCGCCGGGCGGCGTGCCGCTGTGGTTCATCACGATGTGGGGCGGCATCGGCCTGTTCATGCGGCGCCTGATCAACCCGATCCTGGCGCGCCACGAAGCGGCCGCGCGGACGGCGGCCGAAGCGCCGGGCGGCGCTGCCTGAATGCCGGGGTAGGCGCGTTCAGCCGAGGTTGGTCAGGCGGCGCGCGATGCCTTCTTCTTCCTTCTGGGAGAAGAAGTAGGGGAACAGCGAGCGTTCGTTTTCCGCCGAATCGCTGGTGCCGCCGTAGCGCTCGATCTGGTCCTGGACGTAGTCGAGGCTGTTCCACAGCAGCCAGCCGGGGGCATCGACACGGGGATTGATGCGCAGCTCGCCGACGCGCTTGAAACCCAGCATGGTTTCATAGAAGCGGCGGTGGCGCGGATTGACTTCGATAAAGACGTCGGTGCATTTGTGCAGCCGGCGGCCATAGATGAACATCACGTGGAACAGTGAAGCCAGGGCGGCCTTCGAACGCACCTTCGGGTCGAAGGCGAGCTTGGTGATTTCGCAGACCTTCGCACCGCGCTCGCGGAAACGGTCGATCTCGTCCTTGAAGACTTCGTCGGCCAGCAGGCCGACCGGGGAATCGATGCCAAGCGTGACCGTTCCGACCACTTCGCCGTGATCGGAAGCCGAAAGAGTAATCCGGTTCGGGTCGTCGTCCAGACGATGCGTGCCCGAGTAACCGCGCCACGCATACATCTTGTTGATGAGAAGGTTCGCAGAACTGCGCCTCCCATCCGTGTCCGCCGTACGGATACCAAATGTTTTTTCGTTAATGGTCACGTCTGTGATCGTATCACAGCCGAGCTCAGCACCCCCCTTAGGAGCGGAATCGTAACGTGCGTCCTGAGGTTCAGAGGACGCCTTCACCACTTCCTCGCCAGTTGCTAAACTGTTCATTCTTTTCTCTCCGCAGGACGTCGCTATTTATCTCGCGCAAACGCGCGCCTATAGTACCAATCGTAACACCGGGCCAGTAAAGATTCTATAAAGAAATGAATAGTTGATAACGAACAAGATAAAAAGAACACTATTTGTCAAGCCGGCGGCTTGCGCCGCCGGCTGGATGTCACATTTGTTGTAACAACTCCTTCGCCTTGGCCGAACTCTCGCCCTTGTTGGCCGCCGACACCTTCTCCAGGGTCTTGCGGGCACCGGCCTTGTCGCCGTTCTTGGCCTGGGCCTCGCCCAGGTGCAATTGCATGTCGAGGTTGTTCGGGAAGGCCGTCACTGCCTTCTGCAGCAGGTCGACCGCGCGCTTGGTGTCGCCCTTGTCGGTCAGGATGCTGCCCAGGGTGTCGAGCACGGCCGGGTTGTTGCCTGCGATGCTGTAGGCCTTCTCGGCGGTTTCCAGCGCCTTCGGATTGTTCAGCTGCTGGTAGGTCCAGGCCAGGTTGTTGAGCGCCAGCGCATTGTTGGGCGCTAGTTTCAGCGCGCTCTCCAGCTGGGTGGCGGCCGCCTGGTACTGCTTGGCGTACAGGCTTTGCTCGGCCGAATAGATGATCGCCTGGACGTCGTCCGGATGGTCCTTCAGCCACTGCGTCAGAACCTGGTTGGCTTTCTGCTCCTTGCCGTTCATTTTCTGCAGGCGGTGCAGGGTGAGGGCCACCTGGGTGGTCGGATGGCTGGCCTGGGCTTTCTCGTACAGCGGCAGGGCCTGGTCGATCTTCTTCTGCGTCATCAGGATGTCGGCTTCGAGCATCAGGCCGGCGTTCGCGGTACGCGGCTGTTTCTGCATGCCGCGGGCGATGGCCAGGGCTTCTTCCGGACGGTTCTTGCGCATCGACAGCTCGGCCAGCGCGAGCTGGGCCGGCAGGAAGTCCGGCTGCAGCGAGGTCGCCTTCTTCAGCTCGGAGGCGGCATCGTCGTCACGCTTCGCCACCGCATAGGCCGAGGCCAGGCGGTACCTGGCCTGGGGCGACTTCGGCTGCACGTTGACCAGCTTGCTGTAGGTTTCGATCGCCGCGGTAGCATCGTTGTTCGCCAGCTGGACCTGGCCCAGCAGGTCCAGCAGGTTCGGATCGGTCGGATTCTCGGTCTGCAGCTTGCGCGCCACGGTCAGCGCCTTCGGCGCCTGCTTGATCTTCAGGTAATGGTTGGCGAGGCGCATGCCGGGGCCGACGGCGGTCGGGTTCTCGCTGCTGGCCTTTTCGAACCAGGTCGTGGCCTTGTCGGGCTGGCCTTGCAGGTCGGCGAGTTCGGCCAGCGCCGTCATGGCGCCGATGTTTTTCGGATCCTTCTTGAGGATGGTGGTGAAGCGGGCTTCGGCATCGGCCGGCTTCTTGTCGTTCAGGTCCATCTGGGCCAGGTTGGCCGCGGCGGGGAAGAACACCGGGTCGATCGCCAGCGCCTTTTCCAGGCTGGCGCGGGCGTTGGCCTGGTCGTTCATGGACGCATACACCGTGCCCAGCAGGGCCTGCACCTGGGCATTGTCGGGTTGTTGCTTGACCAGTGCCTGGGCCGCGGCCAGGGCCTTGTCGTAGTGCTTCATCGACATCTCGGCCTGCACCAGGGCGATGCCGGCCTTCGGCGAGCTGTTGTCGAGCGAGGCGGCGAGTTCGAGCTCGGACAGGCCCTTGGCCTGGTCGCCCTGGCGCATCCGCGACAGGCCCAGCGAGGTGTGCAGGGCGGCGACCTTCGGCGCCAGCGCCGTCGCTTTCTCGAGGTAATTGGTGGCGTTGCCGTAGTCCTTGTTGCGCAGATAGGTCTCACCGGCCAGCGCCAGCAGCTGCGGGTCGTCGGACGAATTCTTCAGCGCCGGCGCCAGCGTCGCCAGGGCTTCGGACGGGGCGGTCTGCAGCTGGGCCTGGGCCAGCAGCTTGCGCGCATAGGTATTGTCCGGAATGGCTTTCACATACTTGCCCAGGTGTTGTTCCGCCTGCAGGTAGGAGCCCATCCTCAGCTCGATCGCACCGGCCAGCAGCATGCTCGGCAGATGGTCGGGCGCGCTCTTGAGCACTTTTTGTATCGATTCCAGGGCCGCCGCGTTCTGACCCTTGGTGAAGTCGAGCAGGGACTGGGTATACGCCAGCTGCAGGCTGCCCGGGGTAAGCTTGCGCGCGGCGTCCAGGTCGGCCTTGGCTTCGTCGAACTTGCGCAGGTTGATTTCGATCAGCGCCTTTTCGATGAATGCGGTGCGGTGATCCGGCTTGACCACGGAAGCCTTGGTGAAGGCGGCCAGCGCTTCCGGCATCTTGCCTTCGCCGCGTGCGAGTGCACCCTTGAACATCCAGGCGTCGGCGTTTTTCGGATCCTTGGCGACGGCCTGGTCGGCCAGGGTCTGGGCCGCGATCGCGTCTTTCTGGAGCAGCGCCAGGCGCGACATGCCGATCAGGACATCGCCGTTGTCCGGCTGCAGCTTGGCGGCCTCGGCAAAGGCATCCTTGGCCTTGTCCGCGTCGTTCAATCCGAGATAGGCGCTGCCGCGCAGGGCCAGCAGTTCGGCCGAGCCGGCAGCGGTATCGGCCGCGATGGTATCCAGCAGCTCCTTGAACTTGCCCTCCTGCTCGAGCGCACGGCCCAGGGGCGGCAGCACCCGCTTCTTGTCGATACCGAGCGACAGCGCCTTGCGCAGTTCCTTCTCGGCCGACACGTAGTCGCCGGCCTGGACGTGCAAGGAGCCCAGCGCCAGCCGCGCTTCGCCGTTCTCCGGGCTGTTGGCGACAGCATTTTTCAGCTCGATCATGGCCGCCTTGATCTCGCCTTTCTGCTGGTACTGCTTCGCCTCGGCCAGCAGCTGTTCCGTCGGCTTGGTGCGATTACAGCCGCCTAGCGCGGCGGAGACGATGATGGCTCCGGTGACCAGAGCGGTGCTGAGCGCCCTTTTGTTGACTTTACGCGGCATGGTTTCCTCAAGAAATCGAGTGGGTGCAAACAGGTCTGTCTGCATAGAAATTTGCGAAAGTCAATCATACCTGAAGATATCTTCCTGACATCAACACGATAGGGAATTGTGCTAAATCAGAGCGCTCTGTGGTCTTTGTGCGTCATTTACTTCTTGTTGTTACGCAGCCGGCTTAACAGTGCTTCAACATTGTCACTGGCAGGAATGCCATGGCGGCGCAGCAACTGCACATGCAGCACCAGGTTTTCGAGGACCAGCTTGGCCGACACGGCAAGCAGGGTCATCAGGCGGTCTTCGGAGCTGAAATTCTCCATCGAGGCCGCCATCTCGCACAGGTGGTTGGCGACCAGCTCGCGCAGATCGTCTTCGGGAAAGGGGAGGTCGGCGAAATCGATCGGATCTTCCTGCTCGACTTCGCGCATCAGGGACGCGAGTTGTTCCGGCTTGATCGGCATGCATGGCTCCATGACATTCGGGGTCAGAGCACATTTCGGCACACCGCCAAAAATGTGCTCTGACCCCGAATTCTAAAGCAGGAGCGGAGGCTTGCCGGCTTACATATTACGGCGATACTGGCCGCCGACCTCGAACAGCGCGGTCGTGATCTGGCCCAGCGAGCAGACGCGCACGGCGTCCATCAGGCGCGCGAACACGTTTTCGTTGTCGATCGCGGCCTGCTGCAGGGCAGCCAGGGCGGCCGGGGCTTCGCTTGCGTTGCGCTGGTGGAAGGCTTCCAGGCGCGTCAGCTGCGACTGCTTCTCGTCGTCGGTCGAACGGGCCAGCTCGATGGTGGCAGGGGCTTCCGCGCCCTTCGGGTTGCGGAAGGTGTTCACGCCGATGATGGGCAGGGTGCCGTCGTGCTTCTGGTGCTCGTACAGCATCGACTCTTCCTGGATCTTGCCGCGCTGGTAGCCGGTTTCCATCGCGCCCAGCACGCCGCCGCGTTCGGCGATGCGCTCGAATTCCTGCAGCACCGCTTCCTCGACCAGGTCGGTCAGCTCGTCGATGATATAGGCCCCCTGGTTCGGGTTCTCGTTCTTGGCGAGACCCCATTCGCGGTTGATGATCAGCTGGATCGCCAGGGCGCGGCGGACCGATTCGTCGGTCGGCGTGGTGATCGCTTCGTCGTAGGCGTTGGTGTGCAGCGAGTTGCAGTTGTCGTAGATCGCGATCAGCGCCTGCAGGGTGGTGCGGATGTCGTTGAAGTCGATTTCCTGCGCGTGCAGCGAGCGGCCCGAGGTCTGGATGTGGTACTTCAGCTTCTGGCTGCGGTCGTTGGCGCCGTATTTGTCGCGCATCGCCACCGCCCAGATGCGGCGCGCCACGCGGCCCAGCACCGTGTATTCCGGATCCATGCCGTTGGAGAAGAAGAAGGACAGGTTCGGCGCGAAATCGTCGATGTTCATGCCGCGCGCCAGATAGGCTTCCACAAACGTGAAACCGTTCGACAGCGTGAAGGCCAGTTGCGAGATCGGGTTCGCGCCGGCTTCGGCGATGTGGTAGCCCGAGATCGACACCGAGTAGAAGTTGCGCACCTGGTGCTGCACGAAGTATTCCTGGATGTCGCCCATCACCTTCAGCGAGAACTCGGTCGAGAAGATGCAGGTGTTCTGGCCCTGGTCTTCCTTCAGGATGTCGGCCTGGACCGTGCCGCGCACATTGGCCAGCACCCATGCCCTGATCTGCGCCGCTTCTTCCGCGGTCGGCTGGCGGCCTTTCTCCAGGGCGAACTTGTCCATCTGCTGGTCGATGGCGGTGTTCATGAACATCGCCAGGATGGTCGGGGCCGGACCATTGATGGTCATCGAGACCGAGGTCGAGGGGCTGCACAGGTCGAAGCCGTCGTACAGCACCTTCATGTCGTCCAGGGTCGCGATCGAGACGCCCGAGTTGCCGACTTTACCGTAGATGTCCGGACGCAGGGCCGGATCGGCGCCGTACAGGGTCACGGAGTCGAAGGCGGTCGACAGGCGTTTCGCGTCCATGCCAGTCGAAACCAGCTTGAACCGGCGGTTGGTGCGGAAGGCATCGCCTTCGCCGGCGAACATGCGGGTCGGGTCTTCGCCTTCGCGCTTGAAGGGGAACACGCCGGCCGTATAGGGGAAGGCGCCGGGGACGTTTTCCAGCATCAGGAAGCGCAGGATTTCGCCATGATCCTCGAAGCGGGGCAGGGCGACTTTGCGGACCTTGTTGCCGGACAGCGTAGTTTGCACCAATTTGGTGCGAATTTCCTTGTCGCGGATCTTGACCACGTGCTCGTCGCCGGCGTAGGTCGCCTGCAGCTGCGGCCAGGAAGCCAGCAGGTTCTTCGCTTCGCCATCCATGGCGTTCTCACGCTCGGTGATCAGGTCGTCCAGCACCACTTCGCGGTTCGCCGCAGCCAGCATGCGCCTGGTTTCGCTGAGCTGCTGGCGTTCGCGCGCCAGCTTCACCTGTTTACCCGTGTTGCGGTGGTAGCCGCGCACGGTGTCGGCGATCTCGGCCAGGTAGCGGGTGCGGCTCGGCGGCACGATGACGTTCTTGCCGCTCGAGTATTTCTGCGCCGGCTGGGCCAGCTTCGGGGTGTCCGTTTTGAGGCCGAGTTCGGCCAGCGCCGGCAGCAGGCCGAGGTAAAGCGCGGTGACGCCGTCGTCGTTGAAGCGCGACGCCTGGGTGCCGAACACCGGCATCTGGTCCGGCGACTTGCTCCACAGTTCGCGGTTGCGCTGGTACTGTTTCGCCACGTCGCGCAGCGCATCCTGGGCGCCCTTGCGGTCGAACTTGTTGATGGCGATGAAATCGGCGAAGTCCAGCATGTCGATCTTCTCGAGCTGGGAAGCGGCGCCGAATTCCGGGGTCATCACGTACATCGACAGGTCGACGTGCGGGACGATGGCGGCGTCGCCCTGGCCGATGCCCGAGGTCTCGACGATGACGAGGTCGAAGCCGGCCACCTTGCAGGCGGCGATCACGTCCGGAAGGGCCTGGGAGATCTCGGAACCGGCTTCGCGGGTCGCCAGCGAGCGCATGAAGACACGCGTCTGGCCATTCCAGGGATTGATCGCGTTCATGCGGATGCGGTCGCCCAGCAGGGCGCCGCCCGACTTGCGGCGCGACGGGTCGATCGAAATCACCGCGATGTTCAGGCGGTCGTTCTGGTCGAGGCGGATGCGGCGGATCAGTTCATCCGTCAGCGAGGACTTGCCGGCGCCGCCGGTACCGGTGATGCCGAGTACAGGTACCTTCAGGCCTTCGGCGCTGTCCATGATCTGCTTGCGCAGTTCGTTCGAGGCTTTGCCGTTTTCCAGCGCGGTGACCAGTTGGGCCAGCGGACGGTGGCGCTGTTCGATATTGCCTGCAGTCAGCGCGTCGAGCGAGGTCGGCGCATAGGCCGACAGATCGACGTCGCAGGCTTCCAGCATCGAGCGGATCATGCCGACCAGGCCCATGCGCTGGCCGTCTTCCGGGCTGAAGATGCGCGTCACGCCATAGGCATGCAGCTCTTCGATTTCAGAGGGGACGATCACGCCGCCGCCGCCGCCGAACACCTTGATGCGGGCGCCGCCGCGCTGGCGCAGCAGGTCGATCATGTACTTGAAGTATTCGACGTGGCCGCCCTGGTAGCTGGAGATGGCGATGCCTTGCACGTCTTCGGCCAGGGCCGCGGTGACGACTTCGTCGACCGAGCGGTTGTGGCCCAGGTGCACGACTTCGGCGCCGTTCGACTGCAGGATGCGGCGCATGATGTTGATCGAGGCGTCATGGCCGTCGAACAGCGAAGCCGCGGTCACGAAACGCACTTTATTGGCCAGTTTCGGCTGCTCCGGCAGTTCGAGCCTGGCGGCGGGGGTGATGTCGTTCATGGTGTTCCTTGAGATTGCGGAAGCGAACAGGAGTTCTTGGTACGGTATATGACGTTAACGTAAACGTCAAGAATGCAGAACGCCGTCGTCCCCGCGGAGGCGGGAACGACGGGTGATCGATCAGGCAGCGCGTTTCTTGGCGTTGCCGCTCAGCAGCTCCGTCACCCGCGCACGGTACTCGGCCACCGCCTTTTCCTTCACATGGCCGAAGCCGCGGATCTGCTCCGGCAGGGCCGCCAGCTCGACCGCGGTCGCGTGCGTCGACGCATCCAGCGAGCCCAGCACGCCTTCGATCATCCCACGATACTCGCTGATCAGCGCGCGCTCCATCTTGCGCTCGGCCGTGTAGCCGAAGATGTCGAAGGTGCCGCCGCGCAGGCCTTTCAGCTTGGCCAGCAGCCTGAAGGCGCTCCACATCCACGAGCCGAATTCGGCCTTCACCAGGTGGCCCTTGGCATCCTTCTTGGCGAACAGCGGCGGCGCCAGGTTGAACTTGACGCTGAACTCGCCCTCGAACTGGCTCTTCAGCTGCTCGACGAAACGGCCGTCGGTGTACAGGCGGGCAACTTCGTATTCGTCCTTGTAGGCCATCAGCTTGAACAGGGACTTGGCGACCGCCGTCGCCAGCTTGTTGCCCAGGCCCAGGGCCGCTTCGCGCTCGCGCACCTGCGACACCAGTTCGGCGTACTGCGCGGCATAGGCCGCATTCTGGTAACCGGTCAGGAATTCGACGCGCTTCTTGAGGATGCTGTCCAGGGTTTGCGGCATCTGCATGACGATGGCGCGGGCCGCGCTCGGCTGAACTGGCGTGGCGGTGTTCTCGACGCGCTTGAGGTCGACGGCGGCGCGGCGGCCCCACAGGAAGCTGCGCTTGTTGGAGCCGACGGCCACGCCGTTCAGTTCGATCGCGCGCAGCAGCGAGGCTTCCGACAGCGGGATCAGGCCCTTCTGCCAGGCGTAACCCATCATGAACAGGTTGGCGGCGATCGAGTCGCCCATCAGCGCGGTGGCCAGCCTGGTGGCGTCGATGAAGTCGACACCGGCTTCACCGCCCACGGCCTCAAGAATCAGCGAGCGCACCTGCTCGGTCGGGAATTCCCAGTCGCGCTGCTGGGCGAAGGTGCCGGTCGGCTGCTCGTGCAGGTTGACGACGACCGTGGTGCGGCCCGGGCGCATCTTCGAGATCGCGTCCGAGGCGCCGGCGGTCAGCATGTCGCAGCCCAGCACCAGGTCGGCTTCGCCGGTGGCGATGCGCTGGGCGCGCAGGCGTTCCGGCGTTTCCGCGATCTTCACGTGCGAGGTGACGGAGCCGTTCTTCTGGCTCATGCCGGTCATGTCCAGCACCGAGGCGCCTTTGCCTTCGAGGTGGGCGGCCATGCCCATCAGCGCGCCGACGGTGATCACGCCGGTGCCGCCGATGCCGTTGATCAGGATGTTGTACGGAGCGGCGATCGACGGCAGCATCGGCGCCGGCAGGGCGCCCCAGCCGTCGTCTTCGTCCTTCGACTTGGCGACGCCGGCCTTGTTTTTCTTGAGCGTGCCGCCTTCGACGGTGACGAAGCTCGGGCAGAAGCCCTTGGCGCACGAGTAATCCTTGTTGCAGGACGACTGGTCGATCGCGCGCTTGCGGCCGAATTCCGTTTCCTTCGGCAGGATAGCGACGCAGTTCGACTGCACGCCGCAGTCGCCGCAGCCTTCGCAGACGGCTTCGTTGATGACCATCCGCTTGTTCAGGTCCGGGAACTCACCTTTTTTCCGGCGGCGGCGCTTCTCGGCGGCGCAGGTCTGGTCGTAGATCAGGACCGTCACGCCCGGCAGTTCGCGCAGCTCGTGCTGGATGTCGTCCATGTGCTTGCGGTCGTGGATGGTGACCAGTTCCGGCAGGCTTGACCTGTCTTCGTAACGCGACAGGTCTTCGGTGACGAGGGCGATGCGTTTCACGCCTTCGGCCGCCATCTGCTGGGCGATCAGCGGCACCGAGGTGACGCCGTCGACCGGCTGGCCGCCGGTCATCGCGACCGCGTCGTTGTACAGGATCTTGTAGGTGATGTTGACCTTGGCCGCGATCGCCGCGCGGATGGCAAGGTAACCGGAGTGGAAGTAGGTGCCGTCGCCCAGGTTCTGGAACACGTGCGGCACTTTCGAGAACGCGGCCTGGCCGATCCAGGGCGTGCCTTCGCCGCCCATGTGGGTGGTCAGCTTGTTCATCTCCGGGTAGATCGAGGTCGCCATCACGTGGCAGCCGATGCCGGCCAGCGCGAAGGAGCCGTCCGGCACCTTGGTCGAGGTGTTGTGCGGACAGCCGGAACAGTAAAAAGCAGGGCGGAACGGCGTCGTGACCGCCTTCATCAGCACCGCGTCCTTCGCTTCCAGGAAGGCCAGGCGGGCCTTGATCAGGTCGCGGGTGCGGCCGTCCAGGTTCAGGCGGGCGATGCGGCCGGCGATCACGCGCGCGACCTGGGCGACCGAGAAGTCGGCCTTCGGCGGCAGCAGCCATTCGCCGCGCGGCGAGACCCATTCGCCCTTGTCGTCGAACTTGCCGACGATGTGGGGACGGACGTCGTCGCGCCAGTTGTACAGCTGTTCCTTGAGCTGGTATTCGACGACCTGGCGCTTTTCTTCGACCACCAGGATCTCTTCCAGGCCCTGGGCGAATTCGCGCACGCCTTCCGGCTCCAGCGGCCAGATCATCGCGACCTTGTACAGGCGCAGGCCGACCTGGGCCGCCATCGCTTCGTCGATGCCCAGTTCTTCCAGCGCTTCCAGCACGTCCACATAGGATTTGCCGGAGGCGATGATGCCCAGCCTGGCGTCCGGGCTGTCGATGGTGACGCGATTCAGCTTGTTCTCGCGCGCGTAAGCCAGGGCTGCGTAGATCTTGTAGTCCTGCATCAGCGCTTCCTGGGTGCGCGCCTGCTGGCCCAGCGGCACGGACGACAGGCGCGTATTCAGGCCGCCTTCCGGCATCGTAAAGTCCTGCGGCAGCTTGACCTCGACGCGGAACGGGTCGGCATCCACCGAGGCGCTCGATTCGACGGTATCGGCCAGCGCCTTGAACGCCACCGCCAGGCCGGAGAAGCGCGACATCGCCCAGCCGTGCACGCCCAGGTCCAGGTATTCCTGCACGTTCGACGGATACAGCACTGGGATCATGCAGGCGGCGAAGATGTGGTCCGACTGGTGCGGCAGGGTCGAGGAGTAGGCGCCGTGGTCGTCGCCGGCCACCAGCAGCACGCCGCCGTTCTTGCTCGTACCGGCGTGGTTCATGTGTTTAAAAACGTCGCCGCAGCGGTCGACACCCGGGCCCTTCGCATACCACATGGCGAATACGCCGTCGTGCTTGGCCGGGCCGATCAGGTCGACGGTCTGGGTGCCCCAGACGGCGGTCGCGGCCAGGTCCTCGTTCACGCCCGGCACGAACTGGATGCTCTTCGCTTCCAGGTGGCCCTTGGCCTTCCACAGGTTCTCGTCCAGGCCGCCCAGCGGCGAGCCGCGGTAGCCGGACACGAAACCGGCCGTGTTCAGGCCCGCCTGTTCGTCGCGGATCTTCTGGATCATCGGCAGGCGCACCAGCGCCTGGATCCCGGACAGGAAGATCTTGCCGGAGGTCGCGGTGTACTTGTCGTCGAGGCTGACGTCTTTCAAGCGGTCCGGCGATCCGGCGACGGGAGCGGCGGGCGTGGACGGGATGGCAGGCGCGGGCGCGCCCTGGCCGAGGATGGTGTCAGGCATGGTGTCTCCAAATGGTATTCAGGTGGGCTGGCTCGGAGCGTCGCGCCGGGTAGGCGGTGGCGGGAGCGGGCCGGGTGCCGGTTTTTTGGCTTTGCCCGAAGTGTAGAGACAACTTGACGTATACGGAAATACGGAATGGGGATGGGGCTATAAGAAAAAATGATGGGCCATCAGGCCGCGAGGGCCCGCGCGCCGATCCAGGCGCCGCTGGCGCACAGTTCCGTCGCAACCTGGGCCACCAGGCGGCTGACCGCGGCGGCGGCGTTCGTCAGCGGAATGTTCTTCGAGGTGCACAGCACCACCGTGCGCGAGATCGAGGGGCTGTGGATCGAGACCGCCCGCATGGCGCCGCGCTCGACTTCGGCCTGCACCGGCGCCACCGGCAGGATGGTGGCGCCCATGCCGGCCAGGATCGCCGACTTGAGGATCGCGATCGAGTTGATTTCGATGACGCCGCGCGTGTGCAGGCCGGCGGCGCGCGCCGTGCTCTCGATGCGCGGACGCACGCCATGCTGCAGGCCGGGCAGGATCAGGGTCGCGTCCAGCGCTTCGGCGAGCGCCAGGCTGTCGCGTCCGGCGGCCCAGGGCGCGTCGTCGCGGCAGATGAAGCGCAGCTCTTCCTCGACCAGCGGGGTGGTGGCGAAGCTGGACAACTGGCCGTCGTCGAGCAGCACGGCGAGGTTGACGCGGCCGGCGCGCAGCTGCTCGGCCAGGTTGCCGGTCAGCTCCTCGGTCAGCTGCAGGGTGATCTCGGGATAACGCTGGCGGATCGCTGTCAGCAGCGGCAGGGCCAGCGCGCCCGAGATACTGTGCGGCAGGCCGAGGGTGACGCTGCCGGAGGGCCGTTCGGCCGACTGGACCACGGCCGCCTGGGCGTCCGCCACCTGTTTCAGGATCGCCAGCGCGTGTTCGTAGAACACCTTGCCGGCGTCGGTGCTGACCACGCCCTGGGCCGAGCGGTGCAGCAGCTGCACACCGAGCTCATCCTCCAGCTGGCGCAGCTGCTGGGTCAGCGCCGGCTGTGCCACATGCAGCACCAGCGCCGCGCGCGAGAGCGAACCATGGTCGACGATGGCGACGAAGTAGCGGAGCTGGCGTAATTCCATAAATCAATATTTGTATCTTTAAGGACACATTCCGCTGAAAGTAGTTTACCTATGGCAAGTGGCAAGCTGAACAGTTGTTATACTGAAAGCGCCTCGAAACGCGGCGAGATTAACACACCCCTGTTCGTGTCCCCATGCTCAAGAAAATCGATTCCTCGCAACTTCGCGTAGGGATGGCCATCCACGATCTCGATTGCGGCTGGATGGAACATCCCTTCGTTCGTAACCGCTTCGTCATCAGCAGCGAGGACGAAATCCGCAAGATCGTCCAGGCCGGCATCCGCGGCGTGGTCATCGACTGCGCCAAGGGGCTGGACCTGAGCGATGCGCCGACCGTCGATGAGGCGGCGGCGAAGGTCGAAGAGGAAGTGGCGGCGATCGCGGCCAGGCCGGTGGCGCCGCTGCGCAGCACACTGGCCGAGGAGTTCGACCGCGCCGTCGCGATCCGCCGCCAGGCCGCCAGCCTGGTGAAAACCGTGATGCAGGACGCGCGCCTGGGCAAGGCGGTCGAGATGGACAAGGTGTCGCCGGTGGTCGAGAGCATCACGGCCTCGATCCTGCGCAATGCCAGCGCCCTGCTGGGCCTTTCTTACATCAAGAACAAGGACGACTACACTTTCCTGCACTCGGTCAGCGTGTGCACCCTGCTGGTCGCCTTCTGCCGCTCGCGCAAGATGGACGACGAGACCATCTACCAGGCCGGCATCGGCGGCCTTCTGCACGACACCGGCAAGGCCCTGGTCCCGGACCATATCCTGAACAAGCCGGGCCGCCTGACCGACGAGGAATTCGAGGTGGTGCGCCGCCACCCGCGCGACGGTGTCGAGATCCTGCGCCGCTCGCCGGAGATCGGCGCGATCCCGCTCGACATCACCCTGCATCACCACGAACGCCGCGACGGCACCGGCTATCCGGACCGCCAGGGCGCCGAGCAGATCAGCGAGCTGGCGCAGATGGCCGCGATCGTCGACGTCTACGACGCGATCACGGCCGACCGCTGCTATCACAAGGGCATGCCGGCGGCCGAAGCGCTGCGCAAGATGTACGAGTGGAGCAAGTTCCACTTCAATCCTGCGCTGACCCAGGAGTTCATGCGCTGCGTCGGCATCTATCCGGTCGGCACCCTGGTGCTGCTGGAATCGGGACGCCTCGGGGTGGTGGTCGAACCGCATGAAACCAGCCTGCTCACGCCGAAGGTCAACGTCTTCTTCAGCACAAAGAGCCAGACCTACATCAAGCCGGAAACCGTGGACCTGGCGCGCGGCCTGGGCTTCGGCGGCGGCGACAAGATCGTGCGCCACGAATCGGCCGAGAAGTGGAAGGTCGATCCGCTGCGCTTCATGGCGCTCGCGGCCTGAGCGTGTAACCCGATATCAGAAGAATTCGGCGGTATCGTTCGAGGCCACCGCCTGCAGCACGCCGTGCGAGACCAGGTCGTCGTAGTGGCAGGCCTGGTTGCGGCCATTGCTCTTGGCGTAGTACAGGGCCTGGTCGGCATGGCCCAGGGTCACCACCGGCGATTCGAAGGCGCTGATGCTCACGAAGCCCACGCTGACCGTGACCCGGCCCACCTGCGGGAAGTCGTGGTTCTCGACGTTGGTGCGGAAGCGCTCGATGATCTTCCAGGCGTTTTCCAGTGTGGTGGAACGCAGCAGCACGACGAATTCCTCGCCGCCGAAGCGGAAGACCCGGTCCTGGACCCGAAACGATGACTGCAGCAGGTTGGCGATCAGGATCAGCACCTCGTCGCCGTACAGGTGGCCGAACTTGTCGTTGACGGCCTTGAAGTGGTCGACGTCGACCACCGCCAGCCACTGTTTTTCCGGTCCGTGCGGCTGGCGCCTTTCCGCCAGGCCGGGCAGGCGCGGGTCGTGCTCGTGGGCGCCGTGCAGCATGCGGGCCAGCTGGTCGTCGAAGGTCTTGCGGTTGAGCAGACCGGTCAGCGAATCGCGTTCGCTGTAGTCGAGCAGGTTCTGGAAATTACGGTAGACGCCGACGATGCCGCCGACGGTGTGGATGGTGTCGCTGCAGAAGGGCCGGTCATTGCGCAGCTCCAGGCAGGTGCAGGCCTTGTCGCCGAACCAGATCGGCAGCCACAGGGTGCGGCTGCCGTCGGCGCCGCAGGCTTCGGCGCTGCTGCGGTGTTCGGCGAGGCAGCGCGCCAGTTCCAGGCTGATGGGTTCGCCGAGTGCGCCTTCGGGCGTATCTTCCAGGCGGGCTTCGCCGCCGGCACGGATCGATGCGCGCGAACGCAGGTACTGTTGTCCGGCCACGGTGGCGATGCTCAGGATGCGCGTCTGCGCAGCGCGGGCCAGTTCCTGCACTGCCGAGATCACGGAAATGTCGAGCATCGCGTGATCGCGGTGGCCGGTCATGTCCACCATGTGTTTCAGAAGCGAGTCCATGTCGTTCTCAGCAATGTAATCCACCGACCTGCGGACCAACAGCCGCCGTCGCGTTCGCAGGTATCTGGTATGTCACAAAGAGCAAGCGAAACAGCATATAGCTTTTTTGCAATATAAGCAATTATGCAAAAAAAATTTTTTTGTCTTCAAGGGATTTTCTCAAGGATGTCGCCGATTCGCGTCCCCCAAGCGTGGGGGAATGATTCCCATCGACAAAAAATAGTTCCCTCTGGAAAGCTTGTGTGCAGTCAACTTGCCGTGCGGCATCACCTTTTATAGTGAACTCACTGGCACGGAACTCGGCGCAGTCAGCCGAAAAGCGCAGCAGTCGACGTGGTTTTGAAGTTGCAGTCAGCGCTTCCGGCCAGGGTTGTCTTCATTAACCTACCATATGGGAGTTTCACATGAGCACTTTCGCCTCTGCAGTCAAAACCTTCATGGCTGACGAGAACGGTGTGACCGCCATCGAGTACGGCCTGATCGCTGCACTGATCGGTGTCGTGGTTGCCGGTGGTGCTGCAGTCCTGGGCAACGGTATCAAGCAGCTGTTCACCGACATCAACGGCAAGCTGGGCGCTTCGGCACCGTCGGGATCGTAATGCGATAGAGCCCTCCGGACACGTCGTCCGGAGGGTTTTTTTCTTCTGGAGGAGGCTATGCCGATCGAACAGTACCTCGACGTGGTCCTGCTTCTGCTGGTGAGCATTGCCGCCGTCAACGACTTGGCCACGCGCCGGATCCCGAACCGTCTGCTGCTGGCCGGGCTGGCCGGCGCGTTCTGCCTGCATCTGCTGTCGTCCGATCCCTTGTCCTCGCTGCTGGCGGCGCTCGCTGGGATGGGTGTCGGCCTGGCGGTGTTCCTGCCGTTTTACATGGCGCGCGGGATGGCTGCCGGCGACGTCAAGATGATGGCGGTGGTCGGCACTTTCGTCGGGCCGGGCGATGCTTTCGAAGTTGCCGTGCTGAGCTGGTGCGTCGGCGGCGTGATGGCCTTGCTGCTGGTGCTGGTCAAAGGCCGCCTGCGCCAGGTCCTGGTCAATATCAAAGGCATTCTGTGCACGGTCTGGATGCCGGGCGCGCGCCTGGCGATGCCGGCGGCGCAGCCGAGTATCGGCGCGATGCCATATGGGCTGGCGATCGCGCTCGGAACGATTGCGGTCCTGGTCCGTCATTAAGGCCGAGTCCGCTTTTGGCCGAACGCAAGAGCGGCCCCGGGAGCGCTCGCTAGAATCAATCCGACCTGTTTCGGAAAACATGAAGGCTTCTAGGGGATTCCGATGCTTGAAACGCTATCGACTGGCAGTATCGCGACGGTGCCGCGCGCCGCGCACATGGCGGCGCCGGACCTTCCGGAGATCGCGCCCATCCTGCCGCGCCAGCCCAAGACGGTGCGCGACACCGGCCTGGAGCCGCGCTTCGTCACCGATCTGGTGCTGAAGGCGATCCAGGCCAGCGGCAAGGCGCCGCTGGCGGTCCTGGCCGGCAAGCTGCGCCTGTCCATCAACGTGCTGCGCGAAGTACTCAATCCCCTGATCGCCGAGCAGCAGGTGGAGGTGGCCTGGTGCGGCGAATCGGATATCGACATGCAGTACCAGCTGACCGCGATCGGCCAGCGTGGGGCGGCCGATGCGCTGGCGCGCTGCCGCTATGTCGGACCGGCCCCGGTGACGCTCGCTTCCTATCGCGTCGTGGTCGAGCGCCAGGCGCTGCGCCATGCCCAGGCCGAGCGGGTGACGCCAGCCCAGCTGGCGGCGGCGCTGGGCGAGGATGGACTGGCCACGGTCACGCGCGAGGTGCTGGGCGCTGCCCTGTACGCGCGCCGCTCGCTGCTGTTGTACGGTCCGTCCGGCAGCGGCAAAAGCCATCTGGCCGGCAAGCTCGGACGGCTGCTGCCGGGCCCGATCGCGGTGCCGTACGCGCTGACCGTCGGCCGCCAGGTGATCCGCCTGTACGATCCGGCGCTGCACGTGGCGCAGCCGCCGGCCGCGCGCCAGCAGGAAGAACGGCGCAGCTGCGACGCCCGCTGGACCGTCTGCCAGCGTCCGCTGGTACACGTCGGCGCCGAACTCGGACGCGAGATGCTCGACCTGCGCTACGACGCCGAGGAAGGCCTGTACCACGCGCCGCCGCACCTGCAGGCGAACAACGGCATGCTGGTGATCGACGACGTCGGCCGCCAGCGTATCCAGGCCGCCGAGCTCCTGAACCGCTTCATCGGCCCGCTCGATGCCGGCATCGACCAGCTCTCGCTGCAGGGCGGCCAGGCCGAGGCGGTACCCTTCGATGCGGCCGTGGTGTTCGCCACCAACCTGGCGCCGGGCACCATCCTCGATGACGCGGCCCTGCGCCGGATCGGCTACAAGGGCGCGATCGGTGCCTGGCCGGCAGGGGCCTATCGCGCCCTGCTGCGCCGCCAGTGCCGGCTGCGCCGCATCGAGTTCGACGACGCCGCCGCCGATCACCTGATCGAGCGCCTGCACGCGCAGTCTGGGCGGGCGCTGCTGGCCTGCTATCCGGGCGAGCTGCTCGACCGGATCGCCGATTTCGCCGGCTTTGCCGGGCACGATGCGCGCCTGACCGTGGCGACGGTCGAGCAGGCCTGGCGCAGCATGTTCATTGCTTGCGAACCGGAGGCGTAAATGAAGAACAAGCGTGCCCTCGCGATGATGGCAGTCGCGATCCTGTTCGGCCTGGCGGCCGTGGTGTTTGCATCGCGCTGGCTCCTGAGCCAGCCGGGCTCCGCTGCAGGACGGATCGCCGTGGCCGCGGTCGACATCAGTCTCGGCCAGCGCCTGACGCCGGAGATGTTCAAGCTGGCCGACTGGCCGTCCCACAGTGTGCCGAGGGGCGCCTTCACCGATCCGCAGAAGCTGGGCGGCCGCGTCCTCAAGAGCAACCTGGTGATGGGCGAGCCGGTCAGCGAAGCCAAGCTGGCCCCGGCCGGCACCCTGGGCGGGCTGTCGGCACTGATTACCGAGGGCAAGCGCGCCATCACCGTGCGCGTCAACGACGTGATCGGCGTGGCCGGCTTCGCCTTGCCGGGCAATTATGTGGACATCATCGTCAGCATGCAGAAGGACGTGCCGTCCGGTTCCGGCGCGCGTGAGCAGAACATCTCGAAGATCGTGCTGGAGCGCATCCTGGTGCTGGCTGTGGCCCAGGAGGTCAACCGTGACGAGACCAGGCCGAAGGTGGTCAACGCGGTCACGCTCGAGGTCACGCCGGAGCAGGCCGAAAAGCTCGACCTGGCGCGCAGCGTGGGCACGCTGTCGCTGGCCCTGCGCAACCAGGTCGATCCGGAATCGGCTTCCACCCTGGGCGCAACCAAGCTGACGCTGCTGCCGGAAGCGTCGCCGCCGCCCAAGCCCGCGCCCAAGCCGGTCGTGGTGGTGCGCCAGGTGCCGGTGGTGGTCAAGACCGCGGCCAAGGTGGAGCGTGATTGCGTCACCGTGCTCAACGGCCTGCGCACGGCGCAGGAATGCTTCTGAACCTATCCCGGGGTGATGCCATGAACGGAAGTCTGATGCATACGCCGATCGTCCGTGTTCTCTTCGCCGGCCTGGCCATGGCTGCGGCCGGGCCCGCGCTCGCCGCCGCCAAGACCGCCGCGCAGGCGAACGACAATCCGCCCGCGGTGCGCTCCGAGGCCGGCCCGCGCTGCCAGGGCGAAGCCGCGCGGCCCGCCCAGCTGGCCCTGCAGGTCGGGAAGTCCCAGCTAATGCACCTGCCGGAGGCGGTCCAGCACCGCAGCGTCGGCAACCCCGGGGTCGTGCAGGCCATCCTGGTGGCGCCGGACACGCTGTATATCGCCGGCGTCGACGTCGGCACCACCAACATGATCGTGCAGGGCAAGAGCGGCGTCTGCAGCATGCTCGACATCACGGTGGCGATGGATCCGTCCGCCGTACAGGCCACGCTGGCCGCCGCCCTGCCGGAGGAGCGCGACATCAAGGTGCTGGCTGCCGGCGACACCCTGGTGCTGAGCGGTACCGTCAGCGACGCCGATGCCGTCGAGCGTGCGGTCGCCCTGGCGACTGCCTATGTGCGCCGGCCCTTGCGGCCGCTGGCCATGCCGGACAAGGACGAAGCCGCGCCCGGCACCGTGGGCGGCGCCAACGGCAGCAATGCGGGCGGCACGTCGAATGCGAACCAGGCGGGCGCACGGGTAATCAACCTGCTGTCGGTCCGCGCGCCGCAACAGGTGCAGCTCGAAGTGAAGGTCGCCGAGGTATCGAAATCCCTGCTCGAACGGCTGGAAGCCGGCGCCGCCTGGCGTTTCGGGGGCGGTAGCTGGGGTGCGGCCCTGCTGTCGAATTTCATTACCGGGAATGCCCACGGTTCGCTGCAGGCCGCCAAGACCAAAGGCGGGGTCAACGTGAATGCGGAAAACCAGGACAGCCTGGTGCGCATCCTGGCCGAACCGAACGTGATGGCGATCAGCGGCCAGGAAGGCACCTTCCTCGCCGGCGGCAAATTCTACGTGCCGGTGGCCCAGGATAACAACCGCGTCACGCTGGAAGAAAAGGAGTTCGGCGTCGGCCTGCGCTTCACCCCCACTGTGCTGGGAGGAGGGCGCATCAACCTGCGCGTCGCGCCCGAAGTCTCGGAACTGTCGCGCGAAGGCGTGGGCATCTCGACCGGCGGTTTAAGCGGCGCCGCGATCCTGCCGGTCGTGACCACGCGTCGCGCCAGCACCACCGTACAGCTGTACGACGGCCAGAGCTTCGTGATCGGCGGCCTGGTCAAGAACAACCTGGTCACCAACCTGAAGGGACTGCCGGTGCTGGGTGAGGTTCCGGTGCTGGGAGCGCTGTTCCGCAGCACCGATTACCAGCTCGACCGTACCGAACTGGTATTCGTCATCACGGCCCACCTGGTCAAGCCGCTGCAGGGCCCGGGTTATGTGCTGCCGACCGACAAGGTGGGCGTGCCGTCGCGCGCCGCCGTCCTGCTCGGCGGCCGCCTGGACGGCCCGGCGCCGGAGGTCAGCACGGCCGCCGCCTCGACCCCGGTGCCGGCCGCGAATCCCTCGCAGAGCGCCGGCGGCTTCGAACTGAAATAGGAGGAAGCGATGGTCATCACACGCAATCGTCTCGCGGCCACGGCCGCGGCACTGGCGGTCTTGCTGCTGCAAGGCTGCAGCGCGACTCCGCATTTCGAAGACAACTTCGGCGCCTCGGTGCGCGCCAACCTGGCGGCCCAGGTAATCGACCCGGCGGCAGCGGCGAATGCCAACCCCACCTCCGGCGTGGACGGCACAGCCGCCCTCGCGGCCCGCGAGCGTTATCAGCGTTCGTTCAAGGAAGCCGATCGGCAGCAGCCGGTGCAGCTGCTGATTGGCGGGAGCGGCGCCAAATGATGCAGCGCTTGCCGGACTGGCTTCAGCGCGCACCACCCCAACCCGATATGGACCCGACCGATTGCTGTTCCGAGGAATCCGATGAAAGCCCTGCTGATCAGCCGCGATACCCAGCTTTACGCGGAGATCGCCTCCCAAGGAGCTGCGCGCCTGCCGCCGTTGAATGTCGCGGCCAGCCGCGTCAGCCTGCGCGACGCGCTCGACCGCCCGCTCGTTGAGGCGCCCAGCCTCGTCATCGTCGATACCAGCGAAGCCGAGGTCGCCGACGGCGACCTGCTCGAGCGCCTGACCCGCCATTACTCGGCAGCGCATTTCATGCTGCTGACCGACAATCACCACCCCGAGCTCTTGATCCGCGCCATGCGTGCGGGCGTGCGCGAAGTGCTGCAACTGCCGTTGGTGCACCGCGCGCTGCACGAAGCGATCGACCGCATTGCCGCCAGCGCCGGCGTCGCCTCTAGCCGCGACGGCAAGATCCTCGCCTTCATCGCCTGCAAGGGCGGCAGCGGCGCGACCTTCATCTCGACCAATTTCGGCTACGCGCTCGCCACGCTGGCCGACAGGAAGGTGCTGCTGATCGACCTGCACCGCCAGTTCGGCGACGCCACGCTGTACGTGTCCGACCAGAAGCCGGCGATGACGCTGTCGGACGTGTGCCAGCAGATCGCACGCATCGACGGCCCCTTTCTCGAATCCTGCCTGGTGCACGTGGCGCCCGGCTTCGGCGTGCTGGCCGCGGCCGACGATCCCGGCCAGACGACCGAAGCCAAGCCCGAACACATCGACACCATCCTGCGCGTGGCACGCCAGCACTACGACTACATCCTGCTCGACGTCGGCCGCCAGATCGATGCCGTCTCGCTGCGCGCTCTCGACAGCACCGATGCGATCTACCCGGTGCTGCAGCTGGCCTTGCCCGACATCCGCGATGCGCGGCGCCTGCTGGATATCTTCCGCTCGCTCGGTTATGTGACCGATCACATCCGCCTGATCGTCAACCGCTACGAGAAGGGCGGACGCCTGCGGCTTCAGGACCTGCACGCGGCGCTCGGCGCCGAGGTGCTGCATACCGTTCCCAACGATTACGTCGCCGTCACCGACTCGGTCAACCAGGGCATCCCCGTCCTGCAGCTCTCGCGCGGCAGCGCCGCGGCGCGCAGCCTGGCCGACCTGGTCGAAGTGGTGACCGCGCGCCGCGTAACCGAAACCAAGGGCCTGCTCGACCGCCTGTTCGGGCGTGGCGAAGGCGATGACTGAACTTTGAAGGAGACGATCCATGTCCCTGCGCGAGCGTTTGTCCGGAACCGACGAGGACCGCCAGCACCACTCCCTGCCGGAAGTGGCGCAACAGGCCTACCAGGAACTGAAGAAGACCATGCATCAGATGATCCTCGACCGGATCGATCTGGAGCGCCTGAAGCGCCTGACCAGCGAGCAGTTCAAGCACGAGCTGGCGCTGCTGGTCCAGCGCATCATCGAGGAAGAGCGCATCGTGCTGAACCAGCAGGAACGGCACCACCTGGTGCTCGACATCCAGCACGAAATGCTCGGCTTCGGACCGCTGGAGCCGCTGCTGAACGACCCGACCGTTTCCGACATCCTGGTCAACACCTGCAGCAAGGTGTACGTCGAGCGGCGCGGCCGGCTGGAGCTGACCGACATCAGTTTTCACGACAATGCCCACCTCATGAAGATCATCGAGAAGATCGTCTCGCGCGTGGGGCGCCGCGTCGATGAATCGAGCCCGATGGTCGACGCCCGCCTGCCGGACGGCTCGCGCGTCAACGCGATCATCCCGCCGCTGGCGGTGGATGGGCCGCTGGTATCGATCCGGCGCTTCGGCGCAACCCCGCTCACGGTGCAGAACCTGCTCGAGCTGAAGAGCGTCACGCCGCCGATGATCAAGGTGCTCGAAAGCCTCGGCCTGGCCAAGGTCAACATCCTGATCTCGGGCGGTACCGGCAGTGGCAAGACCACGCTGCTGAACCTGATCTCCGGCTTCATCCCCGGCAACGAGCGCATCGTCACGATCGAAGACGCCGCCGAGCTGCAGCTGCGCCAGCCGCACGTGGTGCGCCTCGAAACACGGCCTCCCAACATCGAAGGCAAGGGCGAGGTGACGCAGCGCGCCCTGGTCCGCAACTCGCTGCGCATGCGGCCCGATCGCATCATCCTGGGCGAGGTGCGCGGCGCCGAGGCGCTCGACATGCTGCAGGCCATGAACACCGGTCACGAGGGCTCGCTGGCGACGATCCACGCGAACACGCCGCGCGACGCCCTGGCGCGTCTCGAGAACATGGTCAGCATGGCAGGCGTGAACCTGACGCCGCGCGCGATCCGCCAGCAGATCTGCTCGGCCATCACCGTGATCCTGCAGGCGTCGCGCCTGACCGACGGTACCCGCAAGGTGGTGAGCATGCAGGAAATCACGGGCATGGAAGGCGACATCATCTCGATGCAGGAAATCTTCCGCTTCGAGCAGACCGGGGTCGACGCCGACGGCAAGGTGATGGGCCATTTCTGCGCCACCGGGGTGCGTCCGCGTTTCGCCGAGCGCCTCAGGATGTTCGGCGCGCCGGTGCCCGAAGACACGTTCGACCCGGACCGAATCTTCACCTAGGCGCTCACGGAGCCTCGCATGGACATCCTCTTTTATGCTTTCGTGGTGTTCCTGTTCGCTGCCATCATTCTCGGCATCGAAGGCGTGTACCTGTGGTGGGTCGGCGCCCACGGCGCAGCGGCGCAGCGGGTGGCGCGCCGCCTTCAGCTGATGTCCGGCGGCGCCGGCCGTACCGGCGAACGCATATCGATCCTGAAGCAACGCCGCTTCAGCCGCCATGACCTCGCCGACCGCCTGCTGCACCGTGCCGCGCTCGCCCACCGGATCGACCAGTTGCTGCTGCAATCCGGGAAGAAGTGGTCGGTCGAGTCTTTCCTGCTGTGCTCCGGCGCCGCGCTGCTGGCGGGCGTCTTCCTGGTCGCGCAATGGCCCATGCCGCTGCCGCTGCAGGTCGGCGTGGCGCTGCTGTTCGCGCTGGTGCCGCTGACGCTGGTGCGGCGCGCCCGCGTACGGCGCCTGGCCCGCATCGAGGAACAGCTGCCGGAAGCGGCCGACTTCATCGCCCGCGCGCTGCGTGCCGGCCATTCGTTCACCAACGTGCTGCAAATCGTCGGCAACGAGCTGTCGGAGCCGCTCAGCGGCGAGTTCCGCATCGCGCGTGAAGAGATCAACTACGGCGTGCCGATGAGCGAAGCGCTGCACAACATGGCGGCGCGTATCCCGCTGACCGACCTGCGCTACCTGATCATCGCGGTGCTGATCCAGCGCGAGACCGGCGGCAACCTGGCTGAAATCCTCGGCAACATCAGCCAGATCATCCGCGGCCGCCTGAAGCTGGCGGCCCAGGTGCGGGTGCTGTCGGCCGAAGGCAGGATGTCGGCCTGGATCCTGGGACTGCTGCCGTTCGGCGTGGCCGCCGTGCTGCTCCTGATCAATCCGGATTACATCAAGCCGCTGTGGACCGACCCGGCCGGCATCCGGCTGCTCTGGTATGCGCTGGTGATGATCACTTTCGGCGTGATATGGCTGCGCAAGGTAATCCGTATCCGCATCTGAGGAGGCATCGATGACGAGTGCACAGTTGATGTTTCTGCTGATCGTGTTCGCGATCGCCTGCGGCCTGGTATGGCTGGGCATGATGCTGTTCGCGCCGCAGGCCTTGCGTGCCCGCCTGGCGGAATCGACGGGCCGTCCGGACGACGGCGCCGACCGCCGCAGCGGCTGGATGGAGCGGGTGGTGCGCGCCGTGCGCCCGCTGACCAAGCTGTCGATCCCGGACGAGGGCTGGGAAAAGTCGGCCCTGCGCGCCCGCTTCATGAATGCCGGCTGGCGCAACCCGGCGGCGCCGACGCTGTACTTCGCCTCGAAGACCGTGCTGGCCCTGACCCTGCCCGCGCTGGCCGGCATCGCGATCGCGATCATGCCGGCTAGCCCGAGCGGCACCCGGATCATGTTCCTGCTGCTGCTGGCGGCATCCTGCGGATACTACCTGCCGAACGCGGTCCTGGCGCGCGTGGTCCAGCGCCGCAAGCGCGAGATCTTCGAGACGATTCCGGATGCGCTGGACCTGCTCACCGTCTGCGTGGAAGCGGGCCTGAGCCTGGAGCGGGCGCTGGTGAAGGTCGCCGCCGAAATCCACATCAAGAGCGTGACGCTGGCGCAGGAGCTGCAACTGGTGCTGATGGAGATGCGCGCCGGCTTCAGCAAGGAAAAAAGCCTGCGCAACTTCGCCTTGCGGGTCGGCCTGGACGACGTCGATTCGCTGGTTGCCATGCTGATCCAGTCGGAGCGTTTTGGTACCAGCATCGGCGACGCCTTGCGCGTGTATTCGGAGAATCTGCGCAACAAGCGCCGCGTGATCGCCGAGGAAGCGGCCGCCAAGATCGGCTTGAAGCTGCTGTTCCCCCTCATCTTCTGCATTTTCCCGACCTTGCTGATGGTCCTGCTCGGCCCCGCCGTGATCCAGCTCACGCGCACATTCAGCACCGTCCTCAGTCACTGATTTTTCGCGGAGATCGTCATGCGTACCCGAATCCTGACCCATACCTTGCCCTTGCTGTGCTGCGGCGCGATGCTGCTGGCCTGCAGCAGTCCCTACATGCGGCAGGAGACGGCGTCAGCGGCGGTTGCCGCCGCCGACGAGCAGTACGTGCGCGGGCGCAACCTGCATCTTGCGCGCCGCTACGACGAAGCCATCGCGGCCTACCAGGCGGCGCTGAAGTCCGATGCGAGCCATGTGAACGCGCGAAACGGCCTGGCGATCGCCTACGCCGAACAGCGCGATTTCGCGAAGGCGATCCCGATCTGGCGCGACCTGACGCGCGGCGCCACCATGGCCTCGGGCACCGCCACCGCCTTCCTGTTCGGGAACCTGGGCCATGCCTATTTCCTCAACGGCCAGTACGACGAAGCCCTGGCCGCGCTGGAAAAGGCCTGCCTGCTCGACCCGCTGAACCACCGCACTTGGCAGCGCCTCGGCGAGACCCTGCAGCAGCTCGGCCAGGACGAGCGCGCAAAGCAGATGCTGCGCCAGGCCGGCGCCCTGCGCGAGCACGATTTCCGCGCCGATTACGCCGCTGCCGATGGCGGCGCCAGGCTGCCGGCGATCGAACAGGCGGTCAAGACGACCCATCGCCCCGACCAGGACTGGGCCTTCGTCGAAGTCGCCACCAAACCGAACGGCATGCTCGAGCTGCGCCGCGTGGTCCCGTCCCGCGGCGCGGTGCCGGCCGCACCGGCGCTGCCGGCTACGCCGCTGGCGCCGAAGACGGACCGGAACCTGCCCGTGGTCGCGGCGCTCGAGATCTGCAACGGCAACGGGCGCCAGGGTCTTGCAAAGCTGATGTCGCGCCAGCTGCGCGATCCGGACCTGAAAGTGGTGCGGCTGACCAATGAGAAGGGCTTCGCGGTGCGCCAGACCCGTATCGAATACCAGCCGGCCTTCCGCGGCGTGGCCGAGCGGCTGGCCGGGCGCTTCGGCGCCAGGCCGGTGGAGGTTGGCATGGGCGGCCGCGCCAACCTGCGGCTGGTGATCGGCCGCGACCTGTCGGCCGGCTTGATTGCCAGCCGTTCGAACGCCGTGCCGGCAGGGCAGGGAAGCGGCGCCGGCGCCCCTTGAGGCATATGGTGCCGTTTTCACAACAGTATCGGGCGACAGGCTAAACCGAAATTGGGAATAATAAAAATCTCAATCATTCGGGAGAATTGCCATGGCTTTTACTCGTCGCTTCCAGTCCGCTATCGCCCAATCCGTCATCGCCGGCACCCTGCTGGTATCGGTCGTCGCCTGCGCCCCGACCCCCACCCGTGAAGGCACTGGCGAATACATCGACGACTCCGTCATTACCGGCAAGGTGAAGGCTGCGTTTGCCGCCGATCCGACCGTCAAGGCGACCCAGGTTCAGGTGGAAACCTTCAAGGGTACGGTCCAGCTGAGCGGCTTCGTCGACTCGCGCGAAAGCGCCCAGCGCGCCGTCGAACTGGCGCGCGGCGTGAAGGGCGTGAAATCCGTGAAGAACGATACGGTGATCCGCTAAGCCCACCGGCAAGCCGGCGCTTACTGCCAGCTCACCTTCCCGAAGCCATTCGTGGTGGCGTTGCGCGTCGCCGGCTTGCCGTAGACGGTGGCCGAACCCATGCCGTTCAGGTTGACGTTGGCGGCGGTCCTGGCGAACACGCTGGCGCCGCCCAGGCCGGACATGTCCAGGTCGACCGAATCGGCGCGCAGCTGCTGGGCGTCGAGGCTGCCGACGCCGCCCAGGTGGGCGCGGAGCACCTTGGTCTGGCCGCTCACGCTGATCTGGCCGGCGCCGCCGAGCTTGACCTCGATGCGGTCGGCCTGGCCCGTGGTGTTGAGTGTCAGGCCGCCGACGCCGCCCAGGCGGGCATCGATGTCGCGGTACTGGCCGCTGACCTTGACCGCGCCCGCGCCGTCCAGCGACACCACCAGCCTGTCGCCGCTGAAGCCCGAGACCTCGCTCTGGCCCACGCCCTCCGAGACGAATTCCTGCAGGTTCGGCACCGTCAGGTCGGCGCGCAGCTCGCCCGAATTGCGCCCGAAGTTCACGTGATTGCCGCTTTCGGTATCGATCGACAGGGTATCGCCGCGCTGGGTGGTCGTGATCTTCGAGACGTAACGGCGGTCGCCCGACACCACCAGCGACGCCGTCGGCCCCTGGCGCACGTTCAGGCGGACGATGCCGCCCAGGTGGATCTTCGAGACCCTGGCGTCGACCGGACGGTTTTCGCGCACGATGTCGTCCGCCCAGGCGGCATGCGTCCCCATCGAGAAAGCGGTGGCCAGGAATGCGGTGCCGAGCAGTTTGTTCATGACGTATTCTCCAGTTGGTTTGCCGATGAATCCACTATAGGCTCGGGAAACCGGGAGAAACCGCGGATTGCGACAGACTGCAGCATCGGCGGTATGAAGCGCAGGATTCTTGGCCCTGCAGTTCTCTCCATTGTCCAAATCGAGGGATAGGCCTTCGCATACCCGGACAACACCCCATATACCTGTTTGAAGCCCTGGAGATCCCGATCCCGACATCGGGATCAGCGGGGCGAGCGACGATGAACAGGAAGAAATGAGATGAAAACCGAACACTACGATGTCCTGAACGTGGAAGGGGGCCGTCCGGTCAAGATGTGGACCCGCGGCGTGCTGGTCGAGGAGGAAGC
Source organism: Massilia sp. 01N410 (assembly GCF_056399665.1). NCBI lineage: Bacteria > Pseudomonadati > Pseudomonadota > Betaproteobacteria > Burkholderiales > Oxalobacteraceae > Massilia > Massilia sp. 01N410. Next base: position 106,301 of record NZ_JBFTRV010000012.1, read on the forward strand.
CAAGCGCCAGCTGGCGAACACGGCGCGCATGCCCTTCATCTACAAGCACATGGCGGCGATGCCCGACGTCCACCTGGGCAAGGGATCGACCATCGGCAGCGTGATCCCGACACTGGGCGCGATCATCCCGGCCGCGGTCGGGGTCGACATCGGCTGCGGCATGATGGCCGCCAAAACCACGCTCAGCGCCAACGACCTGCCGGACAAGCTCGGGCCGCTGCGCAGCGCGATCGAGCGCTCGGTGCCGCACGGGATGTCGCCCAAGACGCGCGGTTTCAAGGGGCGCGACAAGGGCTCGTGGGATTCGCCGCCGCAAGCCGTCGACACGGCCTGGATGGCGCTGAAGGACGAATTCGACGTCATCTGCCAGAAGACGCCGCGGCTGCGCAACACGAACAACTACAAGCACCTGGGAACGCTCGGAACCGGTAACCACTTCATCGAGATCTGCCTCGACGAGCAAGGCTTCGTCTGGTTCATGCTGCACTCGGGCTCGCGCGGCGTCGGCAATGCGATCGGCACCCACTTCATCGAGCAGGCCAAGCAGGACATGCGGACCCACTTCATCAACCTGCCGGACCAGGACCTGGCCTATCTGCCGGAGGGGACGCGGCACTACGACGACTACATCGAAGCGGTCGGCTGGGCCCAGAAGTTCGCCCGCATGAACCGTGAAGTGATGATGCGGAACCTGATCGCGGCGGTACGCACGGTGATCACGAAACCCTTCGAGACCCACGTGGAAGCGGTGAACTGCCACCACAACTACGTGCAGAAGGAGCACCACTTCGGCAAGGATGTGCTGGTGACCCGCAAGGGCGCCGTATCGGCGCGCGAAGGGGAGCTCGGCATCATTCCGGGCTCGATGGGGGCGAAGAGCTATATCGTGCGCGGCAAGGGCAATCCGGAGAGTTTCAACAGCTGCAGCCACGGCGCAGGCCGCACCATGAGCCGCACCGAAGCCAAGCGCCGCTATTCGGTGAACGACCAGGTCAAGGCGACCGAGGGCGTCGAGTGCCGCAAGGACGAAGGCGTGATCGACGAGATCCCGATGGCCTACAAGGACATCGACGCCGTGATGCAGGCGCAGAGCGACCTGGTCGAAGTGGTGCACACGCTGAAGCAGGTCGTGTGCGTGAAAGGATGAACATGATCGAACTGGATGGATCGACGGGCGAAGGCGGCGGCCAGATCCTGCGCAGCGCGCTGACCTTGGCGATGATCACCGGCCGGCCCTTCCGCATCCGGAACATCCGTGCGCGGCGCGCCAAGCCCGGCCTGATGCGCCAGCACCTGGTGGCGGTGCAGGCCGCCAGCCGGATCTGCGGCGCCGAGGTCAAGGGCGCGGCGGTCGGCAGCCAGGAGCTGGAGTTCGTCCCCGATAAAGTCCAGGGCGGCGACTACCGCTTCGCGATCGGCACCGCCGGCAGCTGCACCCTGGTGCTGCAGACCGTGCTGCCGGCGCTGCTCACGGCCGAGCGGCCCTCGACCCTGAGGCTGTCGGGCGGTACCCACAATCCGATGGCGCCGCCGGTCCAGTTCCTGCAGCGCGCCTATTGCCGCGCCATGGCCGAGATGGGCGCGCGGATCGACGTGCGGCTGGAGCGCTTCGGCTTCTATCCGGCCGGCGGCGGCGAGGTGGTCGCCAGCGTCAGCCCCTGCGCGCAACTGCGTCCGCACGAATGGATGGAGCGTGGCGAGCGCCGGGCCGCGTATGCCGAATGCTTCATCGCCGGCATCCCGGGGCGGGTCGCGCAGCGCGAGCTGGAGTGCGTCGGCAAGGCCATGAACTGGGGCGAGGACCAGCTCCTGAACCGCAGTCTGCCGGCGGAGCAGGGACCGGGCAACGCCCTGATGCTGACCTTCGACTACGCGCACACAACCGAGGTATTCACGGCCTTCGGCGAAAAATCCGTCTCGGCCGAGAACGTCGCCCGCCAGGTGGTGCAGCGCGCGCGCCAGTATCTGTCCTCGAACGCCGCGGTCGCGGAATACCTGGGCGACCAGCTGATGCTGCCGCTGGCGCTGGCGGGCGGCGGCGGCTTCACGGTGGACGAGGTGTCCATGCATGCGCGCACCAATGCCGGGGTGATCGAGCTGTTCCTGCCGGTGCGCTTCGGTTTCGGCAGGCGCGACGGGGTCGACTGCTGCACGGTCGCGCCGCGCTGAGACGCTCTTATTCCGCGAACAGGTCGGGGCCGAAGACTTCGTAGTGCACGCGGGTCTCCCTGATCCCGCGCGCGATCAGCGCATCGTGCTGCAGGCGCATGAAAGGGATCGGGCCGCAGATGTAATAGTCGGCATCCGGCAGCAGGATGGCGCCGGCGATCCTGTCGATATCGACCAGTCCCGGAAAATCGAAGTCCCGGCCGGCCTGATCCTGCGGCAGCGGCTCGTTATAGAAGGTGAAGGTCCTGAAGTTCGGATGCCGCAGGGCCGTCGCGCGCAGATGGTCCTTCATCGCATGCACCGCGCTGTTGCGGGCGCCGTGCACGAACACGATCTCGCGGCCCGGCGACTGCAGCACGCGGTTCAGCATGCTGATCATCGGCGTCAGCCCGACCCCGCCGCTGATCAGGACCACCGGCGTGGTCGCGTTCACGTCGACGAAAAAATTCCCGTAGGGCGGCGCCAGCAGTACGCTGTCGCCCACCTGCACATGGTCGTGCAGCAGGGTCGACACATAGCCTTCCGAGGCCGGATCCGGCCCGCCTTCGCGCTTGACCGAGATGCGGTAGCTGCGCCCGTTCGGCGCGTCGGACAGGCTGTACTGGCGGATCTGCTGCAAGCCCAGGCGCGGCACCTGCACCGCCACGCTGATGTATTGTCCCGGCTCGAAATTCACGACCGGCTGGCCGTCGGCCGGCTCCAGCACGAAGGAGGTGATGACATCGCTCTCCGGCTGTTTGGCCCTGACGACGAATTCCCGCCATCCCGTCCAGCCGCCCGGCGTATCTGCCCGCTGCTCGCGCAATTCGGCCTCGCGTCCCATCAGGATGTCGGCCAGGTTGCTGTAGGCCTGGGCCCAGGCCGAGATGATGTCCTCGGTCGCGGCGTCGCCCAGCACGGCCTTGATCGACCCCAGCAGATGCTCGCCGACGACCGGATACTGCTCCGGCTTCACGCCCAGGCTGGCGTGCTTGTTGGCGATGCCTTCCAGCACCGCCGCCAGGCAGCTCGGATCCTCGATGTTGGCCGCATACGCATACACCGCCCGCGCCAGCGCCTCCTGCTGCTGTCCACGCTCCTGGTGGCGCATGTTGAAGACGTTCTTCAGTTCCGGATGGGTGCCGAGCAGGCTGCGGTAGAAATGCTTGATGATGTCGTAGCCGTGGGCCGCAAGGACAGGGGCGGTGGCTTTGACGGTGTCCTTGGTTTTCTGCGTCAGCATTGCTATTCTCCTTATGTTGGCCGATTGCGGGGACAGTACTCCAAGTCCGTCCTTCGGGCCGCGCGCAAGGTTTTTCTCTGACGGGAGTGGATCATGCGAAAGCACCAGTTTGCCGCCATGCTCGCCGGCGTCGGCGTCGGCGTCGGCGCCACCTTGCTGCCTGTCCTGGCGCCAACATCCGCCGAACGTCCGGACTTTGATCCCCTGTTCGCCGGCGTTGCGAACTGCACACAAGCCCCACCCGGGCGTCCCGTGCTGCTGGTCAGCCTGCTGCAGGCCCAGCAGCCGCCTCAGCAACCCTACCCGACCGAGACCCGTCCTTTCCAGCCGGGCCAGCAATTGCCGGCCGTGCGCGACAGCTCGATGCCGCCGCTGTACGGGAATCTCGGCAAGCTGCACGTGCCGGTCAGCGCCGCCAGCCCGCGGGCCCAAGCCTATTTTGACCAGGGCATGCGCCTGATGTTCGCCTTCAACCATGCCGAGGCCGTGCGCGCCTTCCGCGCCGCCTCGCACATCGATCCGGGCTGCGCGATGTGCTACTGGGGCGAAGCGCTGGCGCTCGGTCCGAACATCAATGCGCCGATGTTTCCGGAGGCGGTCGCGCCGGCCCATGCCGCGGCCTCGCGCGCCCTGCAGCTGGCAGGCCATGCCAGGCCGCATGAGCAGGCGCTGATCCGCGCCATCGCCCAGCGCTATGCCGATGCGCCGGTCGACGACCGCGCTCATCTCGACAAGGCTTATGCGGACGCCATGCGAGAGGCGGCACGCGCCTGGCCGGCCGACGACACCATCCAGGTCCTGTACGCGGAATCGCTGATGGACCTGTCGCCCTGGGATTATTGGCAGGCCGGCGGTACCCGGCCCAAGGGCAGGACCGCCGAGATGATCGCGGCCCTCGAGACGGTCCTGGCGCGCAATTCCAGTCACCCTGGCGCCGCCCACTACTACATCCACGCGGTCGAAGCATCGTCGAGCCCGGAGCGCGCCTTGCCCTATGCGCGCCTGCTGGCGAAGCAGATTCCCGGCGCCGGCCACATCGTGCACATGCCCTCGCACATCTACTATCGGCTCGGCATGTACAAGGAATCGCTGGCAGCCAATATCGACGCCGTCGCCACCGACGAACGCTACTTTGGCCGCTCCGCCAGCGACCCGGTCTACAAGGGCGCCTACTATCCGCACAACATCCACTTCGTGATGGTATCGGCGCTGATGGGCGGCGATGGCAAGACCGCCATCGCGGCGGCGGACAAGCTGGACAAGTCGCTGCCGCACGAACTGGTCGCGCAGTTCCCCCCGATCCAGCCGGTGAAGGCCGCACCGTATTTCTCTTACGTGCAGTTCAGCGATCCGGACACGCTCATCGCCTTGCCGGATCCTGGGCCAGACCTGGTACTGGTGAAGGCGATGTGGCACTACGCGCGCGCCGTCGGCTACGCGCGCAAAGGCATGGCCGTCGATGCCCGGCGCGAAATCGACGCGTTGACGGCGATCGAGCGCACGACCGACTTCAAGCCTTTCACGGACTGGAACGTGCCGGCCAAGGATATCGTCAGGACCGCCCGTTACGTCGCCACCGGCCGCCTGGCCGACGCGACGCGTGATGTTCCGCTGGCATTGGCCTCCTATCGCGAAGCCGTAGCGGCGCAGGACAGCCTGCCTTATATGGAGCCGCCGTACTGGTACTACCCGACGCGGCAATCGCTGGGCGTGGCGCTGCTGCGTTCCGGTTGGGTCGATGAGGCCGAGACGGTGTTCCGGTCGGCACTGGCGCGTACGCCGAGCAATGGCTGGGCGCTGCGGGGGCTGATGGAGGTGTATCGGCAGCGCGGGGATGAGGTGTCGCTGCGGCTGGTGCGGCAGCGTTTCGAGACGACCTGGTTGGGCAAGGAGGGGATGCCCGCGTTGGCGCTGCTGTAAAAGAAAATGCCTTACGTGATCGACACGTAAGGCATTCTTTTATTGCTGTGTTCTGGTGCCGGCTGCAGGACTCGAACCCGCCACCTGATGATTACAAATCAACTGCTCTACCTGATGAGCTAAGCCGGCAATGTGGCCAGGATTATACCCTTATTTGATCCTGGTCAACGTCGGACGGCCACCTTTTTTGGGAGGCTCATTGTCGCCGTCGGGAAGATGCGACACCTCGGCGCTCGGCGCGCTGGACGTCTTGCCCGGCACGGCGGACAGCCCCGGTCCCGGTGCGGCGGCTGCTTCGGAAGAAGGGGCAGATGCCGGCGGCGCCATGTCGGCCGCGGTGGTGCTGACATCGAAGGCCATGCCTTGGCCGTTTTCGTTGGCGTAGATCGCCAGTACGTTTTGCACCGGAATATAGAGTTCGCGCGAGACGCCGTTGAAGCGTGCCCGGAAGGTGATTGCGTCGTTGTCCATCTTCAGCCCGGAGGTTGCGCCGTAGCTGATATTGAGGATGATCTCGCCTTTCTTCACGTATTCCATCGGAACCGTGGTGGCGGCATCGACCTTGACCGCCAGGTAAGGCGTGTAGCCGCTGTCCGTGCACCATTCGTAGATGGCGCGCAGCAGATATGGCTTGGTGGAGATGTCTGGCATGTTCAGGATCTATTTGCTTACAAGTTGTTACACGCCAGTGTAATCCGATTCGCCACAAGGCGTCGAAAACTGGCGTGCAACGGTGTCCGGTGTGCCGGACGAAGCTCGAAAGCGCCGTAGGCGCTTAGCGGCGCATGACCTTTTCGGACGGCGTCAGCGCTTCGATGTAGGCCGGACGCGAGAAGATACGCTCGGCGTACTTCATCAGCGGGGCGGCGGTCTTCGACAGCTCGATGCCGTAGTGATCCAGGCGCCACAGCAGCGGGGCGATGGCGACGTCCAGCATCGAGAACTCGTCGCCCAGCATGTACTTGTTCTTCAGGAACAGCGGAGCCAGGGTGGTCAGGCGATCGCGGATTTCGGCGCGTGCCTTGTCGTGGCTCTTGTCGCCGACCTTGCTGCGCTCGTTCTCGAGCGTGTTCACGTGCACGAACAGCTCTTTTTCGAAGTTGAACAGCATCAGGCGGGCGCGGGCGCGCATCAGCGGGTCGGCCGGCATCAGCTGCGGATGCGGGAAGCGCTCGTCGATGTACTCGTTGATGATGTTCGATTCGTACAGGATCAGCTCGCGTTCGACCAGGATCGGTACCTGGCCGTACGGGTTCATCGTCGAGATGTCCTCGGGCTTGTTGAACAGGTCCACGTCGCGCACTTCGAAGTCCATGCCCTTTTCGAACAGGACCAGGCGGCAGCGCTGGGAGAACGGGCACGTGGTGCCGGAGTAGAGAACCATCATGGTTTATAGTTCCTTCAAGAAACAAAGGGGTGAAGCGCCGAGCGGCTCACCCCAGATAATAATTGCCCGCATTATAACCGGGCAATCACATCACTTTACGTCTTTCCAATAAGAAGCGTTCAATCTCCAGGCAAGGAAAGCGAAAACAGCAAGGAACAGCAACACGATTGCGCCCAGCCGCTTGCGCAGGTCCTGCGACGGCTCGGCCATCCAGTTCATGTAGGCGACCAGGTCGGCCACCTGGGTATCGAACTCCTGCGGCGTGAGCTCGCCCTTGCTGACCTGTTCGAAACCGGCGAACTTGTGCACCGTCTTGCCGTGCTCGTGAGGATCGGCTTCCTCGACCATTTTGGCGGTGCGCACGCCCTGCAGCTGCCACAGCACGTGCGGCATGGCGACGTTCGGCACCACCATATTGTTCCAGCCGGTGGGGCGGGTGTCGTCCTTGTAGAAAGTGCGCAGGTAGGTGTACAGGTAGTCCGCACCCGAACCGGCGCCGGAAGCGCGGGCACGCGTGATCACCGACAGGTCCGGCGGCACCGCGCCGAACCAGGCTTTCGCGTCCGCAGGGCGCATCGCGATCGTCATCATGTCGCCTACCTTCTCGCCGGAGAACAGCAGGTTGTTCTTGATCTGGTCTTCAGACAAGCCCAGGTCCCGCAGGCGATTGTAGCGCATTGCCGACGCCGAATGGCAGTTCAGACAGTAGTTGACGAACAGCTTGGCGCCATTCTGCAGTGACGCAACATCAGTGCGTTCCGGTGCGCGGTCCAGCGGGAAGGTCCCTTCGTTCGCAAAGACGAATCCCGGCAGCAGGGCAAGGACCGCGAGCAGCTTCTTCGAAAAATTCATGGTTGTCCTTTTCCGTGGCGGTCAATGAGGAGTGAAGGTCACGCGGCTCGGTACCGGCTTGAACCGGCCAGAGGCGCTCCACCACGGCATCAGGAGGAAGAAGCTGAAGTAGATCAGGGTGCAGGCCTGGGCGATCAAAGTGTAGGCCGGGGTCGGCAGCTGGGTGCCGAGGTAGCCCAGCGCGACGAAGGCGATGGCGAACACCAGGTACACGTACTTGTGCCAGCTGGGGCGGTAGCGGATCGACTTCACCGGCGAGTGGTCCAGCCACGGCAGCAGGGCCAGGATCACGACGGAGGAGCCGAACAGCACCACGCCCCACACTTTCGCATCCAGGAACAGCATGCCGATTTCCAGTACCACGGCGATCGCGGTGATGGCCATCTTGGTCTTGTACGACAGGCGCGAACGCAGCCAGATGAACACGACATAGGCGGCCACGCCGGCCATCACGACCCACATGAAGTCGGAGGTGGTGGCGCGCAGCACCGAGTAGAAGGGCGTGAAGTACCAGGTCGGCGCGATGTGCGGCGGGGTCTTCATCGAGTCTGCCGGCAGGAAGTTGTTGTACTCCAGGAAGTAGCCGCCCATTTCAGGCGCGAAGAAGATCACCGCGCTGTAGATGAACAGGAATACCGAGACGCCGAACAGGTCCTTGGTGGTGTAGTAGGGGTGCGACGGGATCATGTCGACGCCATGGCCGTCCGGGCCGAGGTTTTCCTTGACCTCGATGCCGTCCGGGTTGTTCGAGCCGACTTCGTGCAGTGCGATCAGGTGGGCGGCCACCAGGCCCAGCAGGACCAGCGGGATCGCGATCACGTGGAAGGCGAAGAAGCGGTTCAGGGTCGCGTCCGACACCACGTAGTCGCCGCGGATCCACAGCGACAGGTCCGGGCCGATCAGCGGGATGGCGCTGAACAGGTTGACGATCACCTGGGCGCCCCAGTACGACATCTGGCCCCAGGGCAGCAGGTAGCCGAAGAAGGCCTCGGCCATCAGGCACAGGAAGGTGGCGAAACCGAACAGCCAGATCAGCTCGCGCGGCTTGCGGTAGGAACCGTACAGCAGCGCGCGGGTCATGTGCAGGTAGACCACGATGAAGAACATCGAGGCGCCGGTCGAGTGCATGTAGCGCACCAGCCAGCCCCACGGGACTTCACGCATGATGTATTCGACCGAACCGAAGGCCAGGGCGGCGTCCGGCTTGTAGTGCATGGTCAGGAAGATGCCGGTGACGATCTGCAGCACCAGCACCAGCATGGCCAGCGAGCCGAAGATATACCAGACGTTGAAGTTCTTCGGGGCGTAGTACTTGCCCCATTGATCGTTCCACAGCTTCGACAGGGGGAAGCGGTCGTCGACCCAGGCCAGCGCTTTCTGGCTCTTCGGCGCATCGGCCGGGAGTTTGGTTTCCTTGAAAGCTGCGCCCATCTTATGCCTCGCCTTTCTCGTCTTTGCCGATCAGGATCTTGTTATCGGACAGGTACATGTACGGGGGGACGTCGAGATTGGCCGGCGCCGGCTTGTTCTTGAAAACGCGGCCGGCCAGGTCGAAGGTCGACCCGTGGCAAGGGCACAGGAAGCCGCCGTGCCAGTCGTCCGGCAGGTTCGGCTGCGGACCTTCGGCAAAGCGGGAAGAGGGCGAGCAGCCCAGGTGGGAGCAGATACCGACCGCGACCAGCACTTCCTTGTGCTCCTGGCGCGACCGGGTTTCGTTCTTGGCGTAGGAAGGCGTCTCCATCTGGTACGGCTTTTCCGATTTCGGATCGGCGACCAGATTGTCGTTCTTCGGCAGACTCGCCAGCATTTCAGGGGTACGGCGCAGGACCCAGACGGGCTTGCCTCGCCATTCCACCACTTTCAGTTCGCCAGGCTTGACGTCGGAGATGTCCACCTCGACCGGCGCGCCGGCCGCCTTCGCTCGCTCCGAAGGCTGGAAAGTACTTACCAGAACTCCGGCCGTTGAAACACCGACAACGCCGCCCGCCGCGCATGTAGCCACGAGCAAGCCTCGCCGGCCTGTATCGACCTGCTTCTCATTACTCATACCAACTCCATTCGTCAAATGCGAAATGCTGCAATGCAATAGATTGCAAATAGGTAAAAACCTTTATTGCAACAGTCGATTATATGTGAACAGTTTTGCAAATTAAAGAAAAAACGTTCTTACGGTCATGATGACTTCCAAATGTGCATTTTCCCGTCTGCCTTGCCGGGGCAAAGCGAACATTCTGAGGCTGGAGCAACCCGGCCTTTCGGGTATCATCATTGGAGGATGTCCAACACGTAAAGGGAGGCGTAAATGGGAATGATGCAGGAGTTCAAGCAATTCGCGATGAAGGGCAATGTCGTCGACCTGGCCGTCGGCGTGATCATCGGCGGGGCGTTCGGGAAAATCGTCGATTCGCTGGTGCAGGATGTGATCATGCCACCGATCGGCAAGATCTTCGGCGGTCTCGACTTCGCCAGTTATTACTTGCCTTTGAACGGACAGGCGTATGGTCTGCCGCTGGCCGAGGCGAAGAAGGCCGGTGCGGTGCTGGCCTACGGTAATTTTCTGACCGTCTTGCTGAACTTCCTGATCCTGGCCTTCATCATCTTTCAGATGGTACGGCTGATGAACCGGATGCGTAGCACCTTCGTCAGCAAGGAAGAAGCGGCGGCAGCGGCCGCCACCGCGGAAGAAATCCTGCTGCTGCGCGAAATCCGCGACTCGCTGAAGAGCCGATAAAGTAGCTGGCATGCGGCGCACCTGGCTCCTGTTCGCGCAAACCGTCACGATCGTCCTCGGCATCTATGCCGTGATCGCGGCCTTGCGTCCGGAGTGGCTGGGAGCGCTGTCGGTGCAGCGGGCGCCGACCCAGGTCGGGATCGGCGGTCCCGGCCGCGGGGTGCCGGTGCTGCAGGCGCCCAATGGCGCGGCGCCGGGCAGCTACCGCGATGCCGCGGCGCGCGCGATGCCGGCGGTGGTCAATATCCTGACCAGCAAGGCCCTGCGCGAAACCCACCCGCTGCTGAAGGATCCCTTCTTCCGCCGCTTCTTCGGCGACAAGCTGCCGCCGCAGGAACAGATGGCCAGCCTGGGCTCGGGCGTGATCGTCAGCGCCGACGGCTATATCCTGACCAATTACCACGTGGTCGAAGGCGCCGACGAGATCGAGGTCGGCCTCGCCGATGGCCGCAAGGCCGCGGCCAGCATCGTCGGCACCGATCCGGAAACGGATCTCGCCGTGATCCGCATCAAGGCGGACAAGCTGCCGGTGATCGTGCTGGGCGATACGAATGCGGCGCGGGTCGGCGACGTCGTGCTGGCGATCGGCAATCCCTTCGGCGTCGGCCAGACCGTCACCCTCGGCATCATCTCTGCGCTGGGCCGCAACAACCTGCACATCAACCACTTCGAGAATTTCATCCAGACCGACGCCGCGATCAACTTCGGCAACTCGGGCGGCGCCCTGGTCGACACCCATGGCAACCTGCTCGGCATCAATTCGGCGATCTATTCCCAGACCGGCGGCTCGGTCGGCATCGGCTTCGCGATTCCCGTCTCGACGGCCAAGAACGTGCTCGATTCCATCGTCAAGCACGGCCAGGTGGTGCGCGGCTGGATCGGCATCGAATCCCAGGACATCACGCCGGAACTGGCCGACAGCTTCGGCCTCGGGCGCGACAGCGGCGCCATCATCGCCGGCGTGGTGCGCGGCGGCCCGGCCGACCGCGCCGGCATGCGCCCCGGCGACATCCTGCTGGCGGTGGACGGCAAGAAGGTGTCCAGCACCAACGACATGCTGAACCTGATCGCCGAGCTGCCGCCCGGCGGCAAGTCGAAGATGACGGTGATGCGCAAGAACCGCCAGTCCACCCTCGACGTCACGGTCGGCCGCCGCCCGCGCCAGACCCCTTGACTCCTTTTGTTGAATAAGAAAAACTTATGCATCTGCGCGACCTGACGCAATTCCTCACCGAACTCAAGGACAACAACAACCGTCCCTGGTTCCTCTGGAACAAGCCCCGCTACGACATCCTGCGCACCGAGTTCCTCGAGACGCTGACGCAACTGATCCGGGAAATCTCGAAGTTCGACCGCCAAGTGGCGGCCTGCGATCCGAAGAAGGCGATGTTCCGCTTCCAGCGCGATACCCGCTTTTCGCACGACAAGACGCCATATAAAACGCATTTCTCGGCCGGCATCGCGCCGGGCGACAAGCGCCGTCCCAGCGAAGCCGGCGGCCCGACCTATTACTTCCACATCGAAGCCGACGGCACCCTGCTGTTCGGCGCCGGCGAATACTTGCCGCCGGCACCGCGCCTGAAGGCGATCCGCGAACACGTGGTCAACGATGCGACAGGTTTCAGCAAAATGTTGAAGAATAAACATCTGCGCGAGACCTATGGCGACCTGAACCCGGAAGACAAACTGCAGCGTCCGCCGAAAGGCTTCGACCCGAACCATCCGCTGGTCGAATACCTGAAGCTCAAGAGCTATTTCGTCTGGATCGAGGTCAAGCTCGACGTCAACGCACCGGAAAAACTGGTGCCCCAGCTCGCGCAAGGTTTCAAGGACGCCACCGCGCTGGTCAACTGGCTGCGCGGGGTGCCGCAGACATTTGACGAGACAGCGTAATTAAGGAGAACACCATGGCCTTGCAGCATGCAAGATCCGGCGAATGCATCGCACTTGAGCGGGGCGAAGACGACATCGCGAACTTCACATCGATCGCACTGATCAAGACCGATCATATGGAACTGATCCGGCTGGTGCTGCCGAAAGAGAAGCCGCTGCCCGAGCACCGGGTCGAAGGGGAAATGACGCTGCTGTGCCTGGAAGGAGAGATCGCGTTCGACGCCCACGGCCGTACCACCATCCTGCGGCCGAACGAAATGGTCTACCTGGCCGGTGGCGAGCCGCATGCCGTGCGCGCCAACCAGGACGCCGTGGCCCTGATGACCATCCTGCTGCACCCGGGCGACAACAGCGGCGGGCCGACCCACCGCGACGCACGCCCGGCGTCGAACGGCTGAATTTTCACCGAACGCGGTGGGGCATCTCAGGCCAGTGGCCTGGGATGCGTGCCCACATACCAATCAAGCCAACTCGTTGCGCGGATCGCGCGCCAGCAACTGATCCACGGTTTCCTGCACCGAGGCGCCATCGAACAGCACGCCGGCCACCGCATTGGTGATCGGCATGTCCACGCCGAGCTTCGCCGCCAGTTCGCGCACGGCCTTGGCGCAGGGCACGCCTTCGGCCACGTGGCCGAGTTCCTTGACGATGGCGTCGAGCTGCTTGCCCTGGGCCAGCGCCAGGCCGACGCGGCGGTTGCGCGAGAGGTCGCCGGTGCAGGTCAGGATCAGGTCGCCCATGCCGGTCAGGCCCATGAAGGTGGCCGGCTGGGCGCCGAGGGTGATGCCGAGGCGGGTGATCTCGGCCAGCCCGCGCGTGATCAGGGCCGCGCGCGCGTTCAGGCCCAAGCCCAGGCCGTCGGCCGCGCCGGTGGCGATGGCCAGGATGTTCTTCACCGCGCCGCCCACTTCCACGCCGACCATGTCGTCGCAGGCGTACACGCGCACGCTGCCGCCGTGCACCAGGGAGACCACGCGTTCGCGCAGCTCGGCCGAGCTGGACGCCACCGTCAGTCCGCAAGGCAGGCCGCGCGCCACTTCCTGGGCAAACGACGGGCCGGACAGGGCCGCGCCGGGCACGCTGTCACCCAGCACTTCGCGGACCACCTGGTGCGGCAACAGGCCGGTGCCGTATTCGAAACCCTTGCACAGCCAGACGACGTTCGGGATGTTGCGGCCCTTGAGCTGTTCGAGCAGCGGGCGCAGGCCGGCCACCGGGCAGGCCGCGATCAGCAGCGGCGTGGTGCCGGGGGCGGCTTCGGTCACGTGGGCCAGCGCCGCCTCGAAATCGGCGGACACGCGCAGCGACGGCGGCAGCGGATGGCCGGGCAGGTAAGCGAGGTTGTCGCGCGCCGCTTCGGTGGCGGCCATCTGCTCGGGGTTGCGGCCCCACAGCAGGACGTCATGACGGGCGGCCAGCGCGATCGCGACCGCCGTGCCCCAGGCGCCGGCGCCGAGGACAGTGATGGGTTGGGATTGTTTGGTTTCGTGCATGTGGTGGGCAGGGTCAGATTCCCCAGACGTCGGACGCCCTGACGTAGCCGGCGATGCCGTCGCGGTGGCGCACGCGCACCCACGGGCCGGCTTCCGGATCGACCAGTTCGAGCAGGACGTTCTTATCGGCCGTCATTACGACGGGGGCATTGTCTTCCGGTGCGGCGCGGACGCGGGCGGAAGCCACGCGCACGATCACATTGCGTTTGGCGGACAGGCCGCGCGCCTCGGTCCAGGCGAGATCGCCGGCGGCGTCGCGCACCTTGACCCAGTCGCCATAACTGATCATGACCTCGACCGGCATGCCGCTCGGGGCGATGAACAGCTTGCCGCCCTTGATGGACGGGGCGTCGTACAGGATCACGGAATGCGCGCCCACCGTCTTGAAGTCGAATGCCGCGGCCGCACAGGACGCCAGCATCAGGATGCTGCCTGCGATGACACGGTAAGGGAAACGGACGCAGAGCATGACAGGCCTTTGGGAAAACGACACGCGCCAAAAGGCAGGACGGGAACAACAAGCTCCCGGCTTCGCCTGGTGCAGGCAAAGCCGGAAGCCCGGGAGGTATTACTGGTTGCCAGCCGGGGTGCCAGCCGCGGCAGCCTGTTCGGCCAGCGCCTGGCGGCGCTGCTGGTAGAACACTTCGAAGTTGATTTCAGCCAGGTGCACGGGCGGGAAGCCGGCACGGGTGATGAAATCGGCGATGTTGCTACGCAGGTAAGGATAGATGATGTTCGGGCAGCCGATGCCCAGCAGCGGATCCATCTGGTCGGCCGGGATGTTGCGGGCTTCGAAGATGCCGGCCTGCTTGCCCTCGACCAGGAAGGCGACCTTGTCCTTGACCTTGGCGGTCACGGTGATGGTCACGGTCGATTCGTAGATGCCATCGGCGATCCCTTCGGCGCCGACGTCCAGCGAGACCTCGATGGTCGGCGCTTCCTGCTCGAGGAAGATCGCCGGGGAATTCGGTTGTTCCAGCGACATATCTTTCAGGTAGATACGCTGGATTTGGAACACGGGTTGCAGGTTTTCGTCAGCCATGGAACGCTTTCGTTAATTATGTAAAGGGCAAGTCTCGCCCGTGCTTGAGTGTCAAGGCGTCGGCAATTGTATCAAAACCAACTCGGATTCAATAGCGTTGCCGGCGCCCCGCCGTCAAGTGCGTTTCAGGCTCGGGTTCAGGCTGCCTCGCCCTTCAGCAGCGGATCCAGGCGGCCGGCCTGGTCGAGCGCGTACAGGTCGTCGAAGCCGCCGACGTGGGTGTCGCCGACGTAGATCTGCGGCACGGTGCGGCGGCCGGTGCGTTGCATCATGATGGCGCGCTGTTCCGGGTCGAGGTCGACGCGGATGCGCTCGATGTCGGTCACGCCCTTGGCTTCCAGCAGGCGCTCGGCGCGCACGCAATAGGGGCAGGCCGCGGTGTGGTAGAGAACGACATGTGCAGTCATCGGTAATCCTTTCGAACAGTTATTTGGTCACGGGCAGGCCGGCAGCCGTCCAGGCCGCGATGCCGCCATCCAGGCTGTAGACGTCTTCGAAGCCGGCCGCCTTGAGCTGGCGCGCCGCCTTGTCGGCACGGGCGCCGCTCTGGCAGACCACGATCACGGTCTTGGTTTTCGACTTGTCCAACTCGCCGATGCGATTGGCCAAGTCTGCCAGCGGAATGTTTTTTGCGTCGCGCAAGTGGCCTGCGGCGAACTCCTCGCTGCTGCGCACGTCGATCACGGCCGTGGCTTTGCCACGGTTCATCATCTGGGTCGCTTGCAGGTGGGTGGCGCGGCGGCCGCGCGGAGCGATCGCGGGCCACAGCAGGGCAGCGCCGGAAATCACGGCGATCGCAACAACGAAGATATGGTCAAGGATGAATTTCACGAAGTTTCCGTCGGTTGAACTGAATTGAATCGTCGCATTATAAAATAGAAGCTGGATCGATATTTCCCGCCAATTTTTTTATCTGAAGAGCCTATGTACAAAATCGTATTCATGCGCCACGGCGAATCCACGTGGAACCTGGAAAACCGCTTCACCGGCTGGACCGATGTCGACCTGACCGAGAAGGGCGTCAAGGAAGCCAAGACCGCCGGCCGCATGCTGCGCGAAGCCGGCTTCACCTTCGACCTGGCCTATACCTCGGTCCTGAAACGCGCCATCCGCACGCTGTGGCTGGCCATGGACGAGATGGACATGATGTGGCTGCCGGTCAAGAACGACTGGCGCCTGAACGAGCGCCACTACGGCGCCCTGCAGGGTCTGGACAAGGGCGAGACCGCCGCCAAGTTCGGCGACGAGCAGGTGCTGGTCTGGCGCCGCAGCTACGATACCCCGCCGCCGGCGCTGGAAGACACGGATCCGCGCACCTCGTTCAACGATCCGCGCTACGCCGGCCTGGACAAGGCACAGATCCCGCTGACCGAATGCCTGAAGGACACCGTCGCACGCGTGATGCCGGCCTGGGATGAAGAGATCGCGCCGGCCATCCGCGCCGGCAAGAAGATCCTGATCTCGGCCCACGGCAACAGCCTGCGCGCCGTGATCAAGATGCTCGACAACATCAGCGACACCGACATCGTCGGCCTCAACATCCCGAACGGCACCCCGCTGGTGTACGAACTGGACGAGAACCTGAAGCCGATCCGCCATTACTACCTGGGCGACCAGGAAGCGATCGCGGCCGCCATGGCTGCCGTGGCCAACCAAGGTAAGGCAAAGTAACCTTGCAACTTCCTGCATTGAAGTCCGCCGGCAGTGCGCTGCTGTGCGGCCTGCTCGCCTGTGCGCTGTCCATAGTGACGGCCCAGGCCGCGCCACGCCAGACCGTCCGTAGCAAGGAGAAGGCGCAGGCCGAGGCCCAGCGCGCCGGCATCCAGCAGAAGCTGAATGCGCTGAGGAAGGACATCAGCCGCACCGAGAGCGAAAAGGACGACGCGGCCGACGAACTGGCCGAATCGGAAGAGGCGATCTCGGACGCCAACCGCTCGCTGCGCGAACTGGCCGGCGAGCAGGCTGCGACCAATACCAAGCTGCAAGACCTGGCTGCCCAGCAGGAGCGCCTGGCGCAGACCATCGCCGCGCAGAAGCGGCAGCTGTCCAAGATGCTGCGCGAGCACTATATCGCCGGTAACGAAGACCGCATCAAGCTGCTGCTGTCGGGCGACAACCCGAACCGCATCAACCGCGACCTGCAGATGATGGCCTATGTGTCGCAAGCCCAGGCCAAGCTGCTGACCTCGCTGCGCGAGAACCTGGCGGCGGTCGAGGCCAACCATGCCGAGACCCAGAACGCCAAGGACGAACTCGAAGAAATCGCCCAGGAGCAGCGCGACCAGAAGGCGCTGCTGGAAAAGGAAAAGGCCAAGCGCGCCGGCCTGCTGTCGAACCTGTCGAGCAAGCTGGTGGCCCAGCGCAAGCAGGCGACCAAGCTGGAGCAGGACGAACAGCGCATGAGCGGCCTGGTCGACCGCCTGACCCGCCTGATCCACGAACAGGAACTCGCCGCCGCCGCCGAGCGCAAGCGCCAGCAGGAATTGGCCGCCGCGCGCGCCAAGGCCGCGGCCGAAGCGAAGGCGCGCGCACTGGCGCGTGCCAAAGAACAACAGGCCGAACGCGAGCGCCTGGCGCGCGAAGCGGCCAAGCACGGCAAGCCGTATAAACCGCCGGCGCCGGTCAAGGAAGAGCCGCAGGTGGCCGAAGAGCCGGCCGAAACCAAACCGGCGCCGCGCTCGGCCGATACCGCGCTGGCCGCCGACCTGCCGAGCGGCACCTTCGAGAGCCTGCGCGGCCGCCTGAGCGCGCCGATCTCCGGCACCATCGCGGCCCGCTTCGGCGCCAAGCGCGCCGACGGCCCGGTATGGCGCGGCATGTTCATCAAGGCGCCGGAAGGCACCGACGTGCGCGCCATCGGCCCGGGCCGGGTCGTGCACGCGCAATGGATGCGCGGCTGGGGCAATATGATCATCGTCAACCACGGCGGCGAATACCTGTCGATCTACGGTTTCAACGAAACCCTGCTGAAGCACGTCGGCGATTCGGTCAAGGCCGGCGAGGTGATTGCGAGCGCAGGCAGCACCGGCGGTAACGGAGAATCGGGTCTATACTTCGAACTCAGGCATCTGGGCAAACCGATCGATCCGGCCGGCTGGGTCAAATTCTAGGGAACAGGAATGGGCAAGAAACTCAAGAACCTCGGTCTGGTCGGCATCGGCATGGTGGCCGGCATCGCGGCCTCGGTCCAGTTCTCGGCGCTGGCGCAGAAGGGCGCGCCGTCAGGTATCGCAGCGCCCCTGCCGCTGGATGAGCTGCGCCAGCTGGCCGACGTCTATGGCCTGATCAAGAGCGACTACGTGGAGCCGGTGGCGGACAAGAAGCTGCTGTCCGACGCCATCGCCGGCATGGTCGCCTCGCTCGACCCGCACTCGGTCTACCTCGACGAGAAGGACTTCGCCGAGATGCGCGAAACGGTGGCCGGCAAGTTCGTCGGCGTCGGCGTCGAGGTGGCGATGGAAGACGGCTACGTGAAGATCGTCTCGCCGATCGAGGACACCCCCGCCTTCAAGGCCGGCATCAAGGCCGGCGACCTGATCACCCGCATCGACAACGTGCCGGTCAAGGGCCTGACCCTGGACGAGGCGATCTCGCGCATGCGCGGCGAACCGCACAGCAAGGTGATGCTGACCATCGCCCGGCGCGGCGCCGACACGCCCTGGGTGGTGCCGGTCGAGCGCGAAGAGATCCGCGTGGCGAGCGTCAAGGCCAAACTGGTCGAGCCGGGCTATGCCTGGCTGCGGATCAGCCAGTTCCAGGAAGAGACCGTCGACGAGCTGGTCGAGAAGGTCAGGGGCCTGTATGCCCAGAACCCGAACATCAAGGGCCTGGTGCTGGACCTGAGGAACGACCCGGGCGGCCTGCTGCCGAGCGCGATCGGCGTGTCGGCCGCCTTCCTGCCGCAGAACGAGGTGATCGTCTCCACCAAGGGGCAATTGCCGGAATCGAACGCCACCTTCTACGGCCGCCGCGATTTCTACGCCAAGCCGGGCAGCGACCCGCTGGCGAAGCTGCCGGCGGCGCTGAAGACGGTGCCGATGGTGGTGCTGGTGAACACCGGCTCGGCCTCGGCGTCCGAGATCGTGGCCGGCGCCCTGCAGGACTACAGGCGCGCCATCGTGATGGGCAGCCAGACTTTCGGCAAGGGCTCGGTGCAGACCCTGCGCCAGCTGACCGAGAACACCGCGGTCAAGCTCACCACGGCGCGCTACTACACGCCGAAGGGCCGCTCGATCCAGGCGCGCGGCATCGTCCCCGACCTCAAGGTCGACGAGACCGCGGAGGGCGACGGCCTGAACGCGCTGCGCGTGCGCGAAGCCGACCTCGACCGTCACCTGTCGAACGAGGGCGATGCGAAAGCCGTGGGCAAGAACGGCTCGGTCAGCGCCAAGCGTGACGAACTGGAGGAAGAGCAGCGCACCCTGGCCATGCTGAAGAGCGCCGCCCCGCCCGAATTCGGCGGCAAGGACGACTTCCAGCTGGCCCAGGCCATCAAGCACTTCAAGGGCCTGCCGGTCAAGCTGGCCAAGGCCGACCCGGCGGACGACGCCCCGGCGCCGGCCGCACTGCCGGGCACCGAGCAGAAGCCGCCCGAGGTGAAGGGCACGAAGAAGTGACCGGGAAGTAATGGACGACCGCCAGCTGCTGCGCTATTCGCGCCATATCCTGCTCGACGAGGTCGGCATCGAAGGCCAGCAGCGGGTGCTGGATGCGCGCGTCCTGATCGTCGGCGCCGGCGGCCTCGGTTCGCCGGCCGCGCTCTACCTGGCGGCCAGCGGCGTCGGCCACATCATCCTGGTCGACGACGACGAGGTCGATCTGACCAACCTGCAGCGCCAGATCATGCACACGACGGCGCGGATCGGCCGGCCCAAGGTCGAGTCCGGTCGCGAAGCATTGATGCAGATCAATCCCGAGATCGAAGTAACGGCCCTGCGCGAGCGCGTGCAAGGCGAGCGCCTGCGCGAACTGGTGGCCGCCAGCGACCTCGTGCTCGACTGCAGCGACAACTTCGCCACCCGCCAGGCCGTCAACCGCGCCTGCGTGCAGGCCGGCGTGCCGCTGGTGGCCGGCGCCGTGATCCGCTTCGACGGCCAGGTCTCGGTATTCGACGTGCGCGACCCGGCGTCTCCCTGCTATGCCTGCCTGTTCCCCGAGGACAGCCGCTTCGAAGACGTGGCCTGCAGCACCATGGGCGTGTTCGCGCCGCTGGTCGGCGTGATCGGCGCGGTGCAGGCGGCCGAGGCCCTCAAGCTGCTGGCCGGCTGCGGGCGGCCGCTGACCGGGCGCCTGCTGATGCTGGACGGCCGCGGCATGGAGTGGACCGAGGTGCAGGTGGGGCGCAATCCCGGCTGTCCGGTGTGCGGCGGACGCGCCTGATCGTTCCAATAATAGAGGGGATGGGCACACTGACAAGCAGTGCAGTGCCCTTGCTCCTGGCTTACAATTGGAAAGTCTTCCGAATGCGGAGCTATGCGCATTCGGCCTTATACTAGATCGGTTCTTCCGACTACCATCCAACAATATTCTATGCAGAACATTACGCATCGCATGTCGCAGCGGCGCCGCCAGGGCGGCTTCACCCTCGTCGAGATCATGGTCGTCGTGGTCATCATCGGCATCCTCGGCATGCTGGTCGTGCCCAAGCTGCTGGGCCGTACCGGCGAGGCGCGCGTGACCGCCGCCAAGACCGACATCGCTACCATCATGCAGGCGCTCAAGCTGTACAAGCTGGACAACCAGCGCTATCCGACCACCGAGCAGGGCCTGCAGGCCCTGGTCCAGAAGCCCACCACCGGCCCGGCCGCGAACGGCTGGAAAGAGGGCGGCTATGTCGAGAAGCTGCCGAAAGACCCGTGGGGCAATAACTACCAGTACCTGTCGCCGGGCCTGCATGGGGAAGTCGACGTGTTCTCGCTGGGCGCCGACGGCCAGCCGGGCGGCACCGGCGAGGATGCCGACGTCGGCTCCTGGGACAAATAAGTCAAGCTGATAAACGGGCCCGGTCTATAAGCTCATCCGATAAATCGCCGGGCCAGCAGCCTGAGGAGATCAAGCCCGATGCCTAAGCACGCGCGCGGACGCGCCGGGATGGCGGTCCGTGGCTTCACGCTCGTGGAGATCATGGTCGTGATGGTCATCATCGGCATCACGCTGGGACTGGCCTCGCTCAACGCGATCCCCAGCCCGCGCCAGGACCTGCAGGCCGAGGCCCAGCGCCTGACCCTGCTGCTGCAGCTGGCGCGCGACGAGGCGATCGTGCGCAACCGCCCGGTCACCTTCGAAGCCACGCCCGAGCGCTACCACTTCCTGGTCCGCAACGAGACGCGCTGGGAACCGATCGGCGGCGGCGACGACCTGCTGCGCGAGCGCGATTTCAAGAACGCCCCGATCACCCTGCTGCTCGATCCGGCCAGCGCCGGCACCGTCAATCCGCTGCGCATCACCTTCGGCCGCGAGCCGGTCGACAAGCCCTTCGTGCTGGTACTGGCCAGCGGCGGCAACCGGGTCGCGATCCGCGCCGACGGCGTCGGCCACTTCACGGTCGAATGAGAAGCATGAAAACGTCCCGCTCCCACGGTTTCACCCTGCTCGAAGTGCTGGTGGCGCTGGTCATCGTCGGTACTGCGCTCGGCGCCGGCCTGCGCGCGGTGGGCAGCCTGACCGCCAACAGCAGCGGCCTGCGCTCCTCGCTGATGGCGACCTGGTCGGCCGAGAACCGCCTCGTGCAGATCCGCCTGGGCAAGGAATTCCCGGAAATCGGCAAGCGCGGTTTCGACTGCCCGCAGGGCGATTTGCACCTGGTCTGCCAGGAAGAAGTGTTCGCCAGCCCGAACCCGCGTTTGCGCCGCGTCGAAGTCTCGGTATTCGACATCGACAATCCGAACCGGCGCATCGTCAAGCTGGTCCAACTTGTCCTAAGGCCGCGTCTACTATGAAACCCGGGTCCGTGAAATTCATGCGCCGACGCGGCTTCACCCTGGTCGAACTGCTGGTGGCGATCAGCATCCTCGCCATCGTCGCGGTGCTCGGCTGGCGCGGGCTGGACGGCATCATCCGCGCGCGCGTGGCGCTGACCAACCAGATGGAGTCCACGCGCGGCATGCAGCTGGCCTTCGCCCAGATGCAGAGCGACTGCGAGCACATCGCCGGACGCGACGTGCTCGACCGCCGTCCCTACCTGCTGACCGGGACCGACCGTTTCACGATGGTGCGCGAGGTGTTCACCGAGAACCAGCCCTCGCGCCTGCAGGTGGTGGCCTACCGCGTCATCAACGGCAGCCTGATACGGCGCGAGACCGCCGCCGTGCGCGACCTGGCCCAGCTCGACGGCATGTGGCAGGCCGCGATCAGCGACACCGACACCAGCGGCGCCGTCGCGCTGCAGGCCGGCGTCACCGGGATGCAGGTGCTGACCTGGGAGAACCGCGCCTGGCGCCAGTCGACCAGCGCGGCCACCACCGGCGGCGCGGCCGCCGCCGCCGCCAACGGTACGCCGCCGGCACAGCAGGACCCGAATACCGTGCCGCTGCCGCCGACCGGGCTGCAGGTGGCGCTGCAGGTGCAGGGCCAGGATGTACCGATGACCAAGTCTTTCCTGCTGGGGGAACCATGAGACGGCCACGAATCGGGGGCATGCGTGAACGCGGCGTCGCCGTGATCACCGCGCTGCTGCTGACCACGCTGGCGATCTCGATCGTCGCCAGCTTGTTCTGGCAGCAGCAGGTGCAGGTACGCTCGATGGAGAACCAGCGCCTGACCCTGCAGACCAAGTGGATCCTGCGCGGCGCCCTCGACTGGGCCAGCCTGGTGCTGTTCCAGGACGGCCTCGACCACCGTGACTACACCGCGCTCGACCACGTCTGGGCCACGCCGCTGGCCGAAACCCGGCTCGACCAGTACATCGAACGCGAGCGGGTCCAAGGCGAAAATTTCGATGCTACGCTGTCGGGCAACATTATCGACGCATGCTCGCGTTACAATCTGCGCAACCTTGCCGACAAGGGCCAGGTGGACGCCGGCCAGATGGAGATCTTCGGCCGCCTGCTGCGCAACCTGCAGATGGACCAGCAGCTGGCGGCGCGGGTCGCCGCCTTCGTCGCCGCCGGCCAGCCGCTGGAGGCGGCCACGCCAGAGGGCGGGACACCGGCCGGCGGCACACCGACGGGCGGGACCAGCGGCGAGGGCGGGAACATCGGACAGGGCGTGGCAAGCGGCGCGGCGGGAGGTACGGGCGGCACCGCCAATCCGCCGACCGGCAACCTGGCGCGCGCGTCGCGCAGCAGCGTGGCCGGCTCGCCGATGAAGTTCCTGGCGGTAGATGATTTGCTGACGGTGCCGGGCTTCACGCCGGCCATGGTCGCGCGCCTGCGGCCCTTCGTGATCGTGCTGCCGGACGTGACGCCGGTGAACGTCAACACGGCGCCGGCGGAAGTGCTGGCATCCCTGGTGCCGAACATGTCGGTGTCGGAAGCGAATTCGCTGGTCGTACGGCGGCAGCGCGCAGCCTGGCGAGACATTAATTATTTTTCGTCAGAAATTGGAGAGAGCAGGCCGATCACGCCGGGTGCTGCGAGCGTCAAGAGCGACTGGTTCCTGGTAGACAGCCGCATCCGCCTCGACCGTGCTGCCCTGGACGCCGAGGCGCTGATCCATCGCTTTCCGACCCTGATTGCCGGTGGCGGCGCGCAAGTGGTGTGGATCCGCCAATACTAAGACAAGAGCGGCGCTCTGAAAGAAAGAGAGACAGATTGACTACACTGTATATCCGGCATCCCGCCCGCGCGGAAGGCGAACATGCGCTGAGCCGCTTCGCCCTCGTGAACGACGGCGGCGTCATCGAGCAGCAGGGCGAAGGCCCGCTGCGCAACCTCGGCGACCTGGTCGGTGGTAACCGGGTCGTGCTGCTGCTGGCCGGCACCGATGTCAGCCTGCTGTCGGTCCAGGCTCCGCCGCTGACCGGCGCGCGCCTGAAGGCGGCGCTGCCCGGCCTGGTCGAAGAACACATCCTGGGCGATCCGGCCGACCACGTGCTGGTGGCCGCGCCCCAGCAGCCGGACGAGACCCGTCCGATCGCCGTGGTCGACCGCGACTGGCTGGAAGCCATCGTGCGCAGCCTGCTGGCCCAGGGCGCGCGCTCGGTCGCCGCCGTGCCGGCCCAGCTCTGCCTGCCGCTGCAGCCGGGCAGCGTCTCGGCTGCCATCCAGGGCGCCGAACTGACCCTGCGCCAGGGCCTGTTCCAGGGCTTCGGCCTGGCGCTCGACGCCGTCCCGGCAGTGGTGCTGCAGACCGCGCGCGCCTTCAGCGGCGACGCCCCGCTGGTGCTCTACGTGCCGGCCAGCCAGCTGGGCGAATACCAGGCCCTTGCTTCGGAAGCCGGTCCCGGCATCGCCCTCGAAACCGACGACTGGGCGCACTGGATCGCCGGCTCGAAGAGCACCGCGCTCGACCTGGTGAGCGGCCTCGGCGCCGCCGGCAGCCAGCCGCGCGACTGGCGCCGCTGGCGCTGGCCGATCCGCCTGGCCTTGCTGGCGCTGGCGGTCAACCTGATCGGCCTGAACATCGAATGGCTGCGCCTGAAGCGCGAAGCCGAGACCGTACGCCAGTCGATGACCCAGACTTTCCGCTCGGTGTATCCGAACCAGACCACGATCCTCGATCCGGTGGCCCAGATGCGCCAGAACATCGCGCGCGCCCGCGCCAGCACCGGCGACGTCGCGCCCGACGAATTCACCTGGATGGCATCGGCCCTCGGCGAAGCGACGCGGTCTCTCGCGCGTCAGCCCGGCATTGCGTCAATCGAATACCGCGAACGCGCGCTGTCGGTGAAAGTCAAACCCGAAACCGTCGACCCCGGTTTGACGGGCCAGTTGCGCAGCGCCCTGGCCGCCCGCAACATGAGTCTCGACGAGACCGCACCGGGCAGCTGGGTGATCCGCAGCACAGGAGTCAAGCAATGAGTTTCGCCACCACCATCGCCCAATACCGCGAGCGCGCCACCGCGCTCTGGCTTTCGCGCACCGAACAGGAACGGCGCTTCCTGGGCGTCGGCGGCGCCGTCGTGCTGCTGGCGCTGCTCTACCTGATCCTGGTCGACCCGGCCGTCGAGGGCCGCGCCCTGCTGAACCGCAGCCTGCCGCAACTGCGCCAGCAGGCCGCCGAACTGCAGGTCATGGCCCAGGAAGCGACCAAGCTGGCGCAGGCGCCGGCGATCCAGGTGGCGCCGCTCACCCGCGAGACCGTCAGCACCAGCCTCAGCGGACGCAGCCTGACGCCGCAATCGCTGTCGATGACGGGCGAGTACATCAAGCTGCAACTGAATAACGTGTCGTTCGCCAACCTGGCAAGCTGGCTCGACGAACAGCGCCGCAGCAACCGCGTGCTGGTGCAGGACGCCGTCGTGACCGCCTTGCCGGCGGCCGGCCAGGTCGATGCCAGCCTGACGCTGCGCCAGAACACCGGCAACGCTCAATGAGGCAGGCGCTGCTGTGGATCGGGCTGAGCGTGCTCGCGGTCGCCGTCACGATCCTCGTGTTCCTGCCGGCGGCGTGGCTGGGACCGATGGTCGAGCGCCAGACGGGCGGACGTTTGACTCTGGGGGATGCGCAGGGTACGCTGTGGCGCGGCTCGGCCTTCGTGGGCGGCGCCCCGGGCGAGGGCGGGGCGGTGACGCCGCTGCTGCCGGGCCGG
The DNA here is from genome assembly GCF_056399665.1 of Massilia sp. 01N410. Taxonomy (NCBI): domain Bacteria; kingdom Pseudomonadati; phylum Pseudomonadota; class Betaproteobacteria; order Burkholderiales; family Oxalobacteraceae; genus Massilia; species Massilia sp. 01N410. The sequence continues at coordinate 131,699 of NZ_JBFTRV010000012.1, forward strand.
TTCAGCTGGCGGCTGTCGCCGCTGGTGCTGTTCGGCCAGGTCAGCATGGAACTGGCAAACGACAAGGCGCTGGCGCAGCCGGTCAGGATCAGCGGCAGCTGGTCGCAATGGCAGGTCAGCGCCGGCGAACTGCTGCTGCCGGCCGAGGGCCTGGCCGGGCTGGGCGCGCCGCTGAACACGCTGGCGCCGTCGGGCGTGATCAGGCTGTCGTGGAATCTGCTGGACATCGCACGCCAGGGCCAGGCGGTGGCCGTGCAGGGACGGACCGTGCTGTCGCTGACCGATATGGGGTCGCGCATGAGTCCGGTAAAGCCGCTCGGCAGCTACGAGCTGGCGATGGACTGGCGCGGACAGCGGGCGGACTTGTCCCTGCGTACCGTGCGCGGCGCGCTTTTGCTCTCTGGTAGTGGTACGCTGGAAAACGGCCGGCTGCGATTCTCGGGCCAGGCGCAAGCGGCCGAAGGATACGAAGACTCGCTGGGCAACCTGCTCAACCTGCTGGGCCAGCGCCGAATGGTGAACGGCAAGAACATAATCGCATTAGAGTTCAGATAATGAAAAACACCCACCGTAGCACCCTGCAACTTCCGGCCCTGCGCCGCATCGTCGCCGGCGCCATGCTGTGCTGCGCCGTCGTGACGGCCGTTGCGCCCGCGCCCGCCTTTGCCCAGGAAGGCGGCGGCGCCGCGCTCAACTTCGTCAACGCCGACATGGAGTCGGTGATCAAGGCGGTCGGGCACTACACCGGCATGACCTTCATCATCGACCCGCGCGTCAAGGGTACGCTGACCCTGGTGTCGGAGCGCACCCTGAGCAAGGCCCAGGCCTTCGCCCTGCTGACCTCGGCGCTGCGCCTGCAGGGCTATGCGGTGGTCACCGGCGACGGCTACGCGAAGGTGGTGCCGGAAGCCGAAGCCAAGCTGCAGTCCTCGCCGACCCAGGTCGGGGTCGGCGGCTCGAAGGCGCGCGGCGACCAGATCGCGACCCAGGTCTACCGCCTGCAGCACGAATCGGCGGCCAACCTGACGGCCGTGCTGCGCCCGCTGATCTCGCCGAACAACTCGATCATGGCCGATCCGGGCAACAACAGCCTGGTCATCACCGACTACGCCGACAACCTGCGCCGCCTGTCGAAGATCATCGCCGCGCTCGACGCGCCGTCCACCGGCGACCTCGACGTGGTGCCGATCCGCAACGGCATCGCCAGCGACGTCGCGACCCTGGTCACGCGCCTGATGGAGCCGAGTCCGGGCGGCGACGCCGGCCGCGTCACCGTGCTGGCCGATCCGCGCACCAACGCGGTGATCGTCCGTGCGCCCTCGGCGGCGCGCGCGAACATGGCGAAAAGCCTGATCGCCAAGCTCGACCAGCCGACTGCCGAACTCGGCAACATCCACGTCGTCTACCTGAAGAACGCCGACGCCAGCAAGGTCGCGCAGACCCTGCGCGCGGTGGTGTCGCAGGATGCCTCGGCGGTGCCGGTGCAGCAGCAGGGCACCTCGGGCGGTTCGATCCAGTCCGCCGGCGCCGGCGGCACCGGTGGCGCCGGCGGGCTCGGCGGCCAGCAGGGCCAGCAGAGCAGCGTCGGCATGGGCGGCACCGGCAATACCTTCGCCCAGCAGGGCCAGGCCACGGCGGCCGGCGGCGGCGGCGGCCAGGGCTCCGGCTTCATCCAGGCCGACGCCTCGACCAACAGCCTGATCATCACCGCGCCTGACGCGGTCTACCGCAACCTGCGCGCCGTCATCGACCAGCTCGACGTGCGCCGCGCCCAGGTCTACATCGAGGCGCTGGTGGTCGAGATCACCTCGAACAAGGCGTCCGAGTTCGGCGTGCAGTGGGTCGGCCTGTCCGGCGACAACACCAGCAGGTACCGCGTGGGTGGCCTGCAGTCCTTCAACAGCGGCCAGTCCAACAACATCATCAACCTGGCGGCGGCCGCGGCCGGCGGCCTGGGCGGCACCGGCACCACCGGCGGCACCAGCAGCAGCCTGCCGTCGCTGAGCGGCCTGTCGGTCGGTATCTTCCGCCAGATCAACGGCAAGCTGGGCCTGGGCGCGATCGCCAGCGCCCTTGAAAGCGACGGCAACGCCAATATCTTGTCCACGCCGAACATGATCACGCTGGATAACGAGCTGGCAACGATCAAGGTCGGCCAGAACATCCCGATCATCACCGGTTCGTTCACGACCGGTGCGAGCGGGGCCAGCAATCCGTTCCAGACGGTCGACCGCAAGGACGTGGGCCTGCTGCTGAAGGTGCGCCCGCAGATTTCCGAAGGCGGTACGATCAAGCTCTCGATCTACCACGAGAATTCGGGGATCGACAATTCGGTTCCGACCAACTCGGGCGGCATCATCACCACCGTCCGCGCGATCGAAAGCAACGTGCTGGCCGACGATGGCCAGATCATCGTACTCGGTGGCCTGATCTCGGATGACGAAGGCCACAACGTCGAAAAGGTGCGTGGCCTGGGCGACCTGCCGATCATCGGCAACCTGTTCAAGTACCAGACGCGCAGCCGCGTCAAACGCAACCTGATGGTTTTCCTGCGTCCCGTGGTGGTGCGCAGCAAGGAACAGAACACCAGCGTCTCGATGGACCGTTATGAGCTGATGCGTGCCACCGGCGAGGCCAGCCAGCCGGTCGACGATTCGGTCCTGCTGCGCAACCTCGGTGCGCCGATGCTGCCTCCATTAACCAATGGCCAGCCGCCCGCGGGCGGTGCGATGGCCACGATGCCGCCGCCGGCGCCGGTTGCGCCGCGGCCGGGCGCCGCCACCGGTCCGGGCACCAACCAGCCGGTCCGGCCTGGGCAGTCCCAGCAGCCGCAGTACCGCCCGGTGCAGCCGGCCCAGTCTCCGGCCCAGCAGCCCGCCCAGCAGCCCGAATACCGGCCGGCATCGCCGACCCAGAATTGATGAACCATGACTAACCTGTTGCCCTACGCATTCGCACGTGACTACGGCGTGCTGGCGCGTTCCAACGGCGACCCTTCGCAGGCCGTCGAAGTGCTGGTCTCGAACGCGACCAAGCCGGCCGCGATCGCGGAAGTCTCGCGCCGTTTCGGCCGCATCGCCCTGCACCGCATGGACCGCGCCGAACTGGAAGCGGCGATCGCCGCCGCCTACGCCAATGCCGGCGGCGACGCGTCCCAGGTGGCCGACGAATTCGATGCCGACCTGGACCTCACCAAGCTGCTGCAGGACGTGCCGGCCATCGAAGACCTGCTGGAATCGTCCGACGACGCCCCGGTGATCCGCATGATCAATGCGCTGCTGACCCAGTCGCTGCGCGAAGGCGCCTCCGATATCCATATCGAGCCCTTCGAGCAGACTTCCGTGGTGCGCTTCCGCATCGACGGCGCGCTGCGCGATATCGTGCGGCCGCGCAAGGCGATCCACGCCTCGCTCATTTCGCGTATCAAGATCATGAGCCAGCTGGACATCGCCGAGAAACGCCTGCCGCAGGACGGCCGCATCACCTTGCGGGTGGGCGGCAAGCCGGTCGACGTGCGCGTCTCGACCCTGCCGACCGGCCACGGCGAGCGCGCCGTGCTGCGTCTGCTCGACAAGGAAGCGGGCCGCCTCGACCTCGGCCACCTCGGCATGAGCGAGAGCCTGCTGCCGCAGTTCGACAGGATGATCAACCAGCCGCACGGCATCGTGCTGGTGACGGGCCCGACCGGTTCCGGCAAGACCACCACGCTGTACGCCTCGCTGTCGCGCCTGAACGCGACCACCACCAACATCATGACGGTGGAGGATCCGATCGAATACGACCTGCCGGGCATCGGCCAGACCCAGGTCAACGCCCGCATCGACATGACCTTCGGCAAAGCCCTGCGCGCCATCCTTCGCCAGGACCCGGACGTGATCATGATCGGCGAGATCCGCGACCTCGAAACCGCGCAGATCGCGGTCCAGGCTTCGCTCACCGGCCACCTGGTGCTGGCGACCCTGCACACCAACGATGCCGCCTCGGCCGTCACCCGTCTGCTGGACATGGGCATCGAGCCCTTCCTGTTGTCGTCATCTCTGCTGGGCGTGATGGCGCAGCGTCTGGTGCGCAAGCTCTGTCCCTACTGCAAGAAGCAGGATGGCAACGGCCAGTGGCAGGCGGTCGGCTGCGAGCGCTGCGGCCATACCGGCTACCACGGCCGGGTCGGCGTCTACGAACTGCTGGAAACGAACGAGCAGATCCGCGCGCAGATCCACAACCAGGTGTCGGAAGCCGAGATCCGCGACACCGCGCTGAAGTCCGGCATGAAGACCATGCGCGAGGACGGCGAACGCTGGGTCCGCGACGGCGTGACCACGGAAGCCGAGCTGGTCCGCGTGACGAAGGCTGACTGATGCCGGCATTCCGCTATGAAGCCGTCGATACCGGTGGCGTCACCCGCAAGGGCGTGCTGAACGCCGACAGCCCGCGCGCCGCACGCGCCGACCTGCGCCTGCAGGGTCTGACGCCGCTGAGCGTCGAGGCCATCGCGGCCCAGGTCGATGAGAGCGGGGCGACCCGTTCGCGCGGCTTCGGCGAACGCCTGTCCCAGGTCGAGCTGGCCCTGTTTACGCGCCAGCTGGCCAGCTTGCTGGAAGCGGGCCTGCCGCTCGAACAGGCATTCACGGCCCTGCTGGAACAGGCCGAGCGCCCCTACATGCGCGACCTGATCGCCTCGATCCGTTCCGAGGTGATGGGCGGCGCCTCCTTTTCCAGCGCGCTGTCGCGCCATCCGCGCGACTTCGCCGAGATCTACCGCGCGCTGGTCTCGTCCGGCGAGCAGATCGGCCAGCTGGCGCGCGTGCTGGCGCGCCTGGCCGACTATATCGAGCGCCGCAACGCGCTGGTGCAGCGGGTGCGGCTGGCGTTCACCTATCCGGCCATCGTTACCGTGGTCGCGTTCGCGATCGTGATCTTCCTGCTCACCTACGTGGTGCCGCAGATCGTCTCGGTGTTCGCCAACACCAAGCAGAAGCTGCCTTTCCTGACCATCATGATGCTGGGCGTGTCGAACTTTACGCGCGCTTACGGCATCTATGTGGGATTGGCCATCGTCGGGGCCTGGATCATGTGGCGCCGGGCGCTGCGCAATCCCGCGCTCAAGCTGCGCTGGCATGCCTGGCTGCTGGATGCCCCGGTCTACGGCCGCTTCGAGCGCAGCCTGAACACGGCGCGTTTCGCCAGCACCCTGGCGATCACCACCGGTTCCGGGGTGCCGATCCTGCGCGCGCTGGAAACCAGCCGCGACACGCTGTCGAACGTGGCCATGAAAGGGCTGGTGGAGGACGCGACCGCCAGCGTGCGCGAGGGCGTGAGCCTGGCGCGGGCCTTGTCGGTCCAGAAGTATTTCCCGCCGATGCTGGTGCACATGATCCGCGCCGGCGAGATCACCGGCGAATTGCCGGCCATGCTGGAGCGCGCCGCCGATTCCCAGCAGGCCGACCTGGAGCGCCGTGCACTGACCATCGCCGGCCTGCTCGAGCCGGTGCTGATCCTGGCCATGGGCCTGGTCGTGCTGCTGATCGTGCTGGCGGTGCTGATGCCGATCATTGAAATCAACCAGTTGGTGCGCTGATAAGGAAATTGATGAACAAGCGTTTGCCCCTCGTTTTGAGCCTGCTCGGCGTGATCCTGCTGGCGGCCTCGCTCGCCTACTGGATCATGCAGCTGTACAAGCCAGTGCAGCGCCCGATCGCCGCGGTGCCGCGCACGAGCATGCCGGAGCCGTCGATCGATGCTGCCGCAACCTTGTTCGGTGGACAGGCCGCCACCGCCAGCGCAAGCAATTACCAGCTGACCGGCATCGTTGCCGCCGGGCGCGACAGCGTGGCCATCATCGTGGCCGAGGGCTCGCCGCCGAAGGCGCTGAAGGTGGGCAAGGAAGTGGCGCCGGGCATTACCCTGGCCGAGGTGCATCCGCGCTATGTGATGCTGTCCGATGGCGGCGTCATGAAGCGGCTCGACCTGGCGGCCGACACCAAGCCGGCGGCGTCCATGGACGGCGCCGCGGTTCCTCCGGGAGCGCCGGCGGCAACACCCAATGGGCCACCGCCGCTACCGGTCGGCGCCACGCCGGAGCCGCCAATGGCGCCGGGTGCAATCCAGCAGTCGACCCAGAGCCAGGAGTTCGGCAACCAGGCCGAGCCCACCCAGCAGCATGAGGCGCCGCCGCCGGCCAACCCGAACGCCGCGCCCGCCAACCAGAACAATCAAAACAATCCGAACGTGAACAACCCGCCCCCGCCCCCGGCGCCGGTACAGATGCCGCCGCCGACCCGCTCGACCGGCAGCCCGGCCGGTGGCGCGGTGCCGACCACGCAATAAACCTTAACGGCGGAGTGCCGTAAAGGCGGAGAATTCCCAGGAGCGGAACCCCACCAGCAAGGTAAAACCGTCGCGTTCGCGCGGCGGCAGGCGGCGGTCGTTGCGGTGCAGGCGCGCCAGTTCGCCGGCCAGTTGGTGGATTTTTTCCACCAGTTCGCCGGCGCTGGCCAGCGACAGCCGCGCCGGCAGGCACATCAGCGCTTCTCCCGGGCCGTCGAAGCGGCCGTCGAAATAATCCCCCACCACATGCTCGCGGAAATAGCGCTGCACCGGGCCGTCCGGCAGCCAGCGGAAGGCGTTCGAGACGCGCAGGCTGTAGCGGTTCAGGGGTTTCAGTTCGATCAGTCCCAGCCGGTCCAGCTCGGCCAGCAGGCCGATGCATTCGGGCTCGGTCAGGCGGTAGGTCTCGACGATCTGCTCCAGGCTCCAGTGCCCGAGGCAGCAGATCGCCATCAGCAGCAGGCGCGGATTGGCGACCAGCGAGGTTTCCTGATTGAGGGTGAGGGTGTCGGCCTGGGGCCGGGCGTCGGCCGCGCGGCGCAGCACGTCTTCGAGGGCGATGCCGGCGGCCTGGCAGATCTGGGCCAGGCGGGATAGCGTCATGTCCTTCTGGCCGAACATGCGCTTGATGCTCGATTCGCTCATCGCGATGCGGTCGGCCAGCATCTTGTAGGTGATGCCCGCGGCGCGCAGCTCGGCGCGCAGGACGTCCAGCAGCATGTCGGGTGAGCTCATGGGCTTTGTCGTTTGTGCTTACTCGTCGTCGGCTTCCAGCTTGACCTTCTTCAGCGCGCGCTTGGCGGCCAGCCTTTCGCTGGCGACCGGCTTCTCGTGGGAGCCGGCCGAGCGCTGCTTGGCGAAGCCGGCGAAGGGGTTGCGCGGCTTGAGCGGTGGTGCCGGTTGGACACGCAGCATCATTCTCTGCCGGGTTGCAAGCGCCTTGTTCGCCATCTTCGCTCCTTTGATTACAACACGTAACGCGACAGGTCTTCGTTGACCGCCAGCTTGTCGAGCCGCTCGTTCACGTAGGCGGCGTCGATGACCAGGGTCTGGCCCGACTTGTCGCTGGCCGAGTACGAGATCTCCTCGAGCAGCTTTTCCATCACCGTGTACAGGCGGCGGGCGCCGATGTTCTCGGTGCGCTCGTTGACAGAATACGCGATCTCGGCCAGGCGGTGGATGCCTTCCGCTGCGAATTCCAGGCTCACGCCCTCGGTCGCCAGCAGGGCCTCGTACTGCTTGGTCAGGCTGGCGTCGGTGGAGGTCAGGATGCTCTTGAAATCTTCGACCGACAGCGCTTCCAGTTCGACGCGGATCGGGAAGCGGCCCTGCAGTTCCGGGATCAGGTCGGAAGGCTTGGACAGGTGGAACGCGCCCGAGGCGATGAACAGGATGTGGTCGGTCTTGATCATGCCATATTTCGTGTTCACCGTCGTGCCCTCGACCAGCGGCAGCAGGTCGCGCTGCACGCCGGCACGCGAGACGTCGGCCCCGCCCTGCTCGGAGCGCGAGGCGATCTTGTCGACCTCGTCCAGGAACACGATGCCGTTCTGCTCGACGGTCTGGATCGCCTTCTGCTTCATCTCGTCTTCGTTGACGAGCTTGGCGGCTTCCTCGTCGATCAGGATCTTCATCGCGTCCTTGACCTTCATCTTGCGCGGCTTCTTGCGGCTTGCTCCGACGCCGGCGAACATCGACTTGATCTGCTCGGTCATCTCTTCCATGCCCGGCGGCGCCATGATGTCGACCTGGGGTGCGGCGTCAAGCACTTCGATCTCGATTTCCTTGTCGTCGAGGGCGCCTTCGCGCAGGCGCTTGCGGAAGGTCTGGCGGGTGGTGTCACCATCCTTCGATTCGGTGCTGGCGACGTTGAAGCCGAAGTCGCGCGCCGGCGGCACCAGGATGTCGATCACGCGGTCCTCGGCGGCGTCTTCGGCGCGCTGGCGGTTCTTCTTCATTTCGCTGGCGCGGGTCTGTTTGACGCCGATGTCGATCAGGTCGCGGATGATGGTGTCGACGTCGCGGCCGACATAGCCGACCTCGGTGAACTTGGTCGCCTCGACCTTGATGAAGGGCGCATCGGCCAGCTTGGCCAGGCGACGCGCGATCTCGGTCTTGCCGACGCCGGTCGGGCCGATCATGAGGATGTTCTTCGGCGTGATCTCGTGGCGCAGGGGTTCAATCACCTGCTGGCGGCGCCAGCGGTTACGCAGGGCGATCGCCACCGCGCGCTTGGCCTTGCCCTGGCCTACCACGTGCTTGTCGAGTTCCGAAACGATTTCGGCGGGGGTCATGTTCATGTGATGGTTGTTCATTGATCAGCTCAGTCCAGCGTCTCGACGATGTGGGACAGGTTCGTATAAATGCACAGCTCGCCGGCGATGGTGAGCGCCTTCTTGACGACGTCCGCCGGGGACAGGTCGGTGTTTTCCTGCAGGGCCTTGGCGGCCGACTGGGCGTACACGCCGCCCGAGCCGATCGCGCCGATGCCGTCCTCGGGCTCGAGCACGTCGCCGTTGCCGGTGATGATCAGGGTCTTCTCGCGGTCGGCGACCAGCAGCATCGCCTCCAGGCGGCGCAGGATGCGGTCGGTGCGCCAGTCCTTGGCCAGTTCGACCGAGGCGCGCAGCAGGTTGCCCTGGTGTTTTTCCAGTTTGGCCTCGAAGCGGTCGAGCAGGGTGAAAGCGTCCGCGGTACCGCCCGCGAAGCCGCACAATACCTTGCCCTGGTACAGCTTGCGCACCTTGCGCGCAGAGCCCTTCATGACGACATTGCCCAGGGTGACCTGGCCGTCGCCGCCGAGCGCGACTTGTTCGCCGCGCCGCACGCTCAGAATGGTCGTGCCGTGAAATTGTTCCATAGTTGCCTCGTGGTTGATTGCCAACCGCAGGTGGGGCTACTCCATACAATTACAAGGTGAAACTGTCGGGTCCGGCAGCCGGCTTACGGTTCGATATTGTTCAGTATTTGTGTGCGTACAGGCGCGCGACTTCTCCCACGCCGAGCAGGCGCAGCAGGGCGGCCACGAGGTGGTTCAGGTCGCGCAGCTCGATGCTGCGCGGCGCATCGGCGTTGCCGCTGCCCTTGCCATGCGCGGCCAGCTGGCGCAGGCGGGCGCCGAACACGGTGGCCGCCACGTAGTCCATGCGCGCCAGGCGCGAGCAGTCCAGCACGAGGGAGGGATGCTGGGCGGCATAGGCATCGATCGCCGCCAGCAGCGCCGCGCTGTCGCCCTCGACCAGGCCCGGCAGCAGGAAGCGGTCGCCGGCGGCCGCGCTGCCGTCCGTGGTGGCGCCGACGCTGACGGCGGCCCGCGCCGGCGCCTCGAAGGAGGGCGGCGAGACCTCGAAGGTGACGCAGTAATCCATGGCCGTCTCTTCGAAATCCTTTTCGCGGTTCAGCAGCAGCAGCAGTTCGAGCAGCAGCAGCCAGGGCGCTTCGCCGGAGCCGCGCTCCCCGATCGCCAGCATCGGGCGCAGCACGGCGATCAGGTGGTCGGCGCCGGCCACGGCCAGTTCGCGGCCGCTGCGGCGCAGGGTCTGCAGGGCATCGAGCAGGACCGCGCAGCCCTCCGCGGTGGCGCTGGCGACGGCGCCGAATTCCAGGCGCACCAGCGGGCCGGCGGCGGGCGCCAGCACCCTTGCCAGCTGGACGCCGGCAGTGGCGTCGAGCCGGCCCGGCAGGGTGGCGGTCGGGGTCACGCCGGCGAAGGGCTGGCCGGCCGCCTGCGCCGCCGGCGGCGCGTTCGGCGGCAGCCAGGCCGGCGGCGAGGTCTCGAAATGGCTGGCGTAGTCGATCGCGATGCTCTCGAACGCGGCCTCGCGGCCGGTGACCTGGTAGAGGTCGAACAGCATCCACCAGGGCTGGCGCTCATTGCGGCAGGGGCTGCCGAGGCAGGCGCGCAGGGCCGCTTCGGCAGCCTCGCCCTGGCCGTTGGCATACAGGATGGCCGCTTCCTCGACGGCCGGCGCGCTGGAGGGCGCCGCGGCGGGGTCCGGCGTGCCTTCCTCGGCCAGCAGGCCTTCCGTGTTCAGTTCGAGCAGGGAGGCGCTCGGCAGGCCCGCGGCGACCGCCGGCGTGCGCCGGTTGCCGGCCCAGGCCCGGTCGTCGAAGATGTCGGAAGCCATCTCCAGTTCGATCTCGTCGATCTTGGCGGCGGTGGCGCGCGCGATCTCGCGCTGGCGCTCGCGCTCGGCTTCGGTGTCGAGCCGCATGCGGGTGGACGGCGCGAAGGCGCTGGCAGGACCGGCGCTGTCGATGGCGGCGCGCGGGCGTGCGCCGGCCTGCGCCTCGGGCGCATCGTCCTTTTTCTTGAGAAAGGAAAAGAATCCCACGTCGGTCCTTGTCTACCGTTTTTCACCGGTCGAGACAGTAGCACGACGGCCTGCGGCACGTGGCGCGCACGCCTGAGCTGCGTCAATCGACAGGCTAGCCGACGCTAGTGTATCCCATGGGAAATTTATCTGGCGTCCAAATAAAAAAAGCATGCGATGGGCGCATGCTTTTTTCAGGGCAGACCGTCACGGTTCAATCACCGTACAGTTTCTGCTTCAGTTCGCGGCGCTGCTGGGCTTCCAGCGACAGCGTGGCGGTCGGGCGGGCGATCAGGCGCGGAATGCCGATCGGCTCGCCGGTTTCCTCGCACCAGCCGTATTCGCCGGCTTCGATGGAAGCCAGCGACTGCTGCACTTTCTTGAGCAGCTTGCGCTCGCGGTCGCGGGTGCGCAGTTCGAGCGCGTGTTCTTCCTCGATCGTGGCGCGGTCGGCCGGATCCGGCACCAGCACCGTTTCACGCAGGTGCTCAGTCGTCTCGCCGGCGTTCTTCAGCAGTTCCTTCTCGAGTTCCTGCAGGCGGTTCTTGAAGAACGCCAGCTGGGCCGGATTCATGTAGTCGTCGTCGCTCATGGCCCGAATTTCCTCTTCCGTCAGGAGGCGGTCTTCGGGCTGCGCCACGGTATTCGGTTTCGTTGTTTTAGTCATGACTTCACTTACCTTTGATACGACAGAGTTTCCATTTTATCAGCTTACTCAGCGGTACTTTATGACAGTGTGCGCGCTGATTCGCTGCCGTGACGGCAGGGCTTGCTGCCCCGCCTGTCCCGCTGCCTGGCGGGACTGTTCAGTCGTTTGACTACCGGCCTGCACAGTCAGCTTGGCTGACCCGCAATACAGAACCGGAGTAGTTTATACCAAACATTGTTCTAATCCTCGGATAAAGACGTCTTTTGGTAAATTTTTACCAATAAAGACCATTTTGCTCCCGCGCGGCTCCTGATCGCCCCACTTTGCACCCAGGTCGCTGCCCATGATTTGATGCACGCCCTGGAATACGACCTTGCGATCCGCGCCGGCCATCGACAGCACACCTTTATAGCGCAGCATATTCGGGCCGAACACCTGCACCATGCTGCCGAGGAACTGGTCGAGGCGTTCCGGATCGAAGGCGCGCTCGCTCTTGAACACGAAGGCGGCGATGTCGTCGCTGTGGTGGCTGTGGTGATGGTCGTGGTGATCGTGGCTGTGGTCGCAGGCCTCGGTGTGGACGTGATCGTGGTCGTGCTCATGTCCGTGATCGTGGGCTTCGTCGGCGGTCAGGAAGGCCGGGTCGAGTTCCAGCTTGTCGTTCAGGTTGAAGCCGCGCAGGTCGAGCACTTCCTGGATCGGCGCGCGGCCGAAGTCGGAGGTGGAGATCGGCGCACGCGGATTGATGCGGCGGATGCGCGCCTTGAGTTCCTCGACGGCGGCGGCGTCGACCAGGTCGGTTTTCGACAGCAGGATCTTGTCCGCGAAGCCGACCTGGCGCTGGGCCTCCTCGTGGCGGTCCAGCTGGTCCATGCCGTGGCGGGCGTCGACCACGGTCACCACGGCGTCGAGCAGATAGTGAGCGCCAACTTCCTCGTCGACGAAGAAGGTCTGGGCCACCGGACCGGGATTGGCCAGGCCGGTGGTCTCGATCACCACGCGGTCGAACTGCAGCTTGCCGGCATCGCGCTTGCGCGCCAGGTTGCCGAGGGCGACGATCAGGTCCCCGCGCACCGTGCAGCAGATGCAGCCGTTGTTCATCTCGACGATCTGCTCGCCCGAATCCTGCACCAGGATTTCGTTGTCGATGTTTTCCTGGCCAAATTCGTTTTCGATCACGGCGATCCGCAGGCCGTGGTTTTCCTGCAGGATGCGGTTGAGCAGCGTGGTTTTGCCGGCGCCGAGGAAGCCGGTCAGGATGGTACTGGGGATCAATTCCATATTTCGCTATCCGATCAAAGTGGGGCCGGACGGCCGCCGAGAATCGGGGGATTATGCCGGAATTTATCGAATGTCACCACCGAGCACGACCGTGCGTGCGCCCGCTTCGGTCCTTACTTGGCTTTGGCGCGCGGATGCGCCTTGTCGTAGACCGCCGCCAGGTGCTGGAAATCGAGCGAGGTATAGATCTGGGTCGAGGTGATGCTGGCGTGGCCCAGCAGTTCCTGGACCGCGCGCAGGTCGCCCGAGGATTGCAGCAGGTGCGAGGCAAAGGAGTGGCGCAGCACGTGGGGATGGACGTGGACCGGCAGGCCGGCCTTCAGCGCATGGGCTTTCAGGCGGTGCTGGACCACGCGCGGCGTGACGCGGGCGCCGCGCGCCGACAGGAACAGGGCCTGGCTGCCGTCGCTGCTGGGCGGACGCACCGCCAGCCAGGCCGCGATCGCTTCCAGCGCCGGGCCGCCGACCGGCACCCGCCGCATCTTGCTGCCCTTGCCGGTGACCACGACTTCTCGCGCCCCCAGCTCCAGCCAGCCGAGCGAGGCCGGCGCGCCATCCCTGGCGGCGACGAAGCCGAGGTCCAGTCCCACCAGTTCCGAGACCCGCAGGCCGCTCGAGTACAGCAGCTCGAACATCGCGCGGTCGCACAGTTCGGCCGGTTCGGGGTGGCCGCGGCGGTTCGCTTCCATCAGGCGCACGGCGTCGTCGACCGGCAGGGCTTTCGGCAGGCGCCTGGCGCGGCGCGGCGCACGCACGCCCTCGACGGGGTTGGCGGGAAGAAGCGTGTGGCGGGCCAGCCAGTTGAAGAAGCCGCGCCAGCCGGACAGCTTGCGCGCGATCGAGGTCGGGCTCTGGCCCTCGGCATGCAGTCTGGCGGCGAAGCGGCGGATCTCGAAATGGCTCAGCCTGGTCCAGTCGCTGTGGCCGGCCAATGCGGACAGTTCGGCCAGGTCGCGCGCATAGGCGGCGATGGTATGGCTGGAGAGCTTGCGCTGGATGCGCAGCTCGTCCAGGTAGCGGCCGGTCCAGTCGTCGGCGGCCGGGCTGTCCATCTCAGGCAGCGCGCAGGGGGCAGAGGGCGGCGCTGGCCGTCTCGCCGATGTGGACCAGGAAGTCGGTCGCCATGCTGGCGCCGAAGCGTTCGGCATCCGGCGAACCGAGCACCAGCAGGCCGAAGGCCGAGCCGCCGGCGCGCAGCGGCACCAGCACGGTCGAGCGTACGGAGGCGCTGTCCTCGAGCCAGCGCACGGCGTCGAAATCGCGGTTCGGGCCGCAATACGGCGCACGCAGGCCGTTGGCGAACAGGCGGACGTCGTCGGACACGTCGCTCGCATACCACTCGTCGGCATGGCCCGGACCCAGGTTCCACAGGCGCAGGGTCGCCTGCGGCACCACGAAATGCTTGATCAGGCCGTCGACCACGGCGCGCGGCATCGCGGCCGGCGCTTCGTCGGGAGCGCCGGCTTCCAGCAGCTGGCGGGTCCAGCCGTGGAAACGGTTGGCGATCGCCGCGTTTTCCTCGGCATGGCGCACCAGTTGCGACATGCGCAGTTCGAGCGCCTTGTACTTGTCGCGCATCACTTCCATCTGGCGTTCCTGCAGCGAGACGGCGCGGCCGGTCAGTGGGCTCGACAGTTTTACCTCGCCCAGCAGGCCGGCGTATTCTTCAAAAAACTGCGGGTGGTCGACCAGGTATTGGGCGATGGCAGCGGGATCCAGCGTTACGGTCATTGCACGGTCTTGCGAAAAAGGTGGACCGCTCATTTTACCTGACTGCAAACGCCGTAAGCAGATAAACATCGCCGTTCCGCCCGTCGCCGTGGCGCCGGCGTCAGAAGCGGTAGCGCATCCCCAGCTGGAAGGCGCGCCCGTCCTCGCCCGGCTTGGGCGTGAAGCCGCCCGGCGCCCCCGCCGTGGCCGGACTGTACTGGGCCTCGTTCCGGTTGCGGATGAAGGAGGCCACCGCGTAGATGTCGGTGCGCTTCGACAGGAAGTAGTTGTAGCCGAGAGCGAACAGGGTGGCATCGCTGTCGGACACCGTGCGGTCGTTCTGGTGCGCGACCGAGGCCAGGATGCGGCCCGGCCCGATGCGGTAGTGCAGCCCGACCTGGTAGCCCACCGCATCGATCTGGCTGTTGAAGCTGATGTTGTCGATGAACACGGTGCGCAGGGCGGCGGCGGTGGCCGGGCCGAGCGGCGCGAGCTGGGGCGCGATCTGAGCATCCCAGCCGGCGATATAGGTGGGCAGCAGGGTCGAATGACGGTTGCGCTGGTCGTGCCAGCCGGCGAAGAATTTCCAGTCGTTCCAGGCATACGAGCCGCCGATCGTCGAACTGCGCAGGCTGGGCGCGCCGTTCGGGTCGTAGCCGTGGTTGTGGCCGATGCCGACATCCCAGCCGTTCGCCTTGTAGGTGATGGCCGCGCCCCAGAACCTGTTGTACAGGCCGTAGTAGCCGGAACCCCGGCCCGCGATCATGACCGAGGCGCCGATGCCGGAGGGCAGGGCGATCCGGTACTGCAGGGAACGCTGGGAGCGGATGTCGGCGCCCAGCGCCTGGAAGCCGGCGGTGCCGCCGGTGATGCTGCCCCAGGTGCCGCCGGTGCCGACCTCGAAGGTGTCGGCGGCGGCGAAGACTTCGTAGCCCGGCGTGTACATGCGCCCGACCAGGACCGCGCCCAGCGGCGTGATCATGCCGACCATGGCGGTGCGGTCGAACAGGGCGTTTTCCGGATTGACAGCCGGGCCGCCGGGCGGCTGCAGCGCGCGGCGCACGGCGCTCAGGAGGTTGGGCGGCAGGGCGCCCATGCCGCGCGTCAGGTAATAGCCCTGGTTCTCGTTGATCAGGACCGGCTGCTGCTTGCCGGTGTCGAGTTCGACGCGCGCCTCCAGGTTGAACACGGCTTTCATGCCGCGGCCGAGGTCTTCGCTGCCCTTGACGCCGAGCCGCGAGCCGTCTTCGCCACCACTGATGATCTTGGGGTGGGAGCCGCGCTGCCACATCAGGCCCGCATCGGCGATACCGTAGAACTGAACGCTGGTCTGGGCCAGCACGAGGGTCGGAACACAGGCGCCGGCGAGCGCGCCCAGCAGGATCTTCTTCATCGCATCTCCCATGGCAAATCGGACCGCATCGACATCATCGGATGCCCATCAATTCGCGCCGGCCAATACTGCTCAGCCGCGTAAGCGTTGCGCGAATCGCACAAGGCCTGGATGCAACAAGGGCGGACCTGGTTGCCCAGGCCCGCCCTTGCGGACTTCAGCTAAACGGGAGCAAGCTCCCGGTTTGGCTTAGAACGAGTGGTTCACGCCCACGTCGTAGTGGTTGACAGTCGGGGTGCCAGCCAGGTTGCCGGTGGCGACGTTGACGATGTCTTTCTTACGCGATGCGTCCACGTACAGGTAGGTACGCTTCGACAGGTTGTATTCGTAGCCCAGCGAGTACTGCTTGGTCGAAGCAGTGTTGTCGATGTGCTTGCGGCCGTAACCAGCCAGCACCTTGCCCGGACCGACGGCGTAGGTCGCACCGACCAGCCATGCCTTGGTCGTCGGACGCAGGGTGTTGGTGTGCTCCTGGTCCTGGTGGGTGTAGGTAGCCATCAGCTTCAGTTCCGGGGTAGCGGCGACCGAACCGGCGACCGACCACACCTTGCTTTCGACGGCGTTACGCTCGTAAGCCACCATCGCGGCTGCCGGACCGTTGTTGTAGGTCGCAGCGACCGAGAACGGGTTCACGGTGCCTTCGGCATTGACGCCGTACGAAGCAGCGCCGGCGCCGATACCGGTCAGCGAGCCGCCGGTCGATTCCTTGGTTGCCCACGAAGCGTTCACCTGGAAGCCATTGGCGACCGGCGAGTTATAGAAGATCGCATTCGAGATGCGGTTGTTGTTCGGCGAACCGCCGCTGGTGTTGGTGTCCAGCGGAGCCGAGTTGAAGCCGGCGACCGAGATGTCGGTGTAGAAACCGGCCGGCGACGGCAGGCCGTGCCACGGCTCGAACGAACCGACGACTTCCTGGAACGGGGTCAGGCCACGGCCCAGGCGGACCATACCGAAATCACCTTGCAGACCGACGCGGGTCTGGCCCTGGAACAGCGGACGGCCGTTGTTCTCGGTGGTGCCGGTGTCCGGCTCGTAACGCATTTCGATCTGGAACAGTGCCTTCAGGCCGTTGCCCAGGTCTTCGGTACCTTTGAAGCCCAGGGTGTTCGAGGCACGCTTGCCGATGTTCAGGGTCTGGTCGGTACGCTTGATCAGGCCGGCGTCGATGTTACCGTAGATCGTCACAGCGGTTTGAGCTTGCGCCACACCGGCGAATGCGCCCAGCAGAGCGACTGCCAAGAGTGATTTTTTCATCTAATTGTTTCCTTATAAAGTGAATCGCAGGAATCCAGAGAGCATTGAGACTTATTCTTGTTGCTGAACACTCGGATGTGTGAACTTTAGTTTCTCAATGCGTCAAGATTGTCGGATTTGTCAATTATGACGGCTCCACTTGGTCGAAAGCCAATAAATCCAATCGTGCTGTTGTATTTTCGAAACGCCTGGGTTCGTGCAGCAGGGAAATCTTAAGCCTTGTTTAAGTTTCCGGGCGTCATCATGCCAGCCAGGCACAAGCAGTGATATTTGTGCAGCCTCAAATGCACATGGAATCGCAAACGAATCGCCCCTGAGCCGGCTATAGACTCTGGCCCATCCGTCAACCGCACACCGGATCACACAGCTTGGCGAACTGATCCGTCACGTATTCACCGTGATTTGCATGCTTCTGTACGCATCTGCGGCGGCGTTTCCATTACCGATACGTAGTAAGACAAGCGATGGCAAACCGTGAAGAGCTAGCAATCATCCGTGGCGCGCGCGCCGGCCGGGCCGAAGCCCAGCTGGCGCTCGGCCGGCTCTACCTGTTCGGCAGCACCGGTCTGCCGAAGAGTCTGCCCACCGCCCTGCACTGGTTGGATCGTGCTGCAAGGCAAGGTTGCGCCGAGGCATGGCAGCTGATCGGCAACCATATACCCCTCGACCTCGCCCGGCAGAGTTCCGAGTCCGTCACCGGCTGGTACGAGCGCGCCTACGACGGCGGCCTGGCGCGAGCCGGGCTCGTCTATGCACAGCTGGTGCTGGGCGGCGAGCGGGTGGCGCCGGGGCAGCGCGCCAAGGCCCTGCGTGCGCTCGAGGACGCCGGCCGCGGCGGCTTCCCCGAGGCGCAGTGGCTGCTGGCGCGCGAACATGGGGCCGCGCCGCGCGCGGGCGGGCTGGAGCGCGGCATCCCGGCCGGCGGCTTGCCGGCAGCCGGACCCGCCGCCGGTGCCACGGAGCGCAGCCCTGCCACGATGCCGCGCACCGCGGCGCCGGACCGCAACGGGCAGCGCTGGCTGCGGCGCGCCGCCGACAATGGCGTCACCGCGGCCCAGTTCGCCTTGCTGGAACAGGAATGGGAGGCCGGCAGGCACCAGGCCTATCTCGAGCGTGCGCTGCCGCTTGCGCGGTCCCTGGCCCATTCCGAGGTGGCGCAGGACCGGGCCTGCGCGCGCCTGGCACCGGACGAGGTCACCCTGCTGTCGCGCTGCGCCCGCCTGGTCGACGAGGGCACCGTCGTCCACGACGTCGAGCCCGACGAACTGCATGCCTTCTGGGAACTGGCCGCCGCCGAGCAGGACCGCTACGCCCAGTTCGCGCTGGGCCTGTGGTCCGCGCGCATGCGCATCGACGGCCGCCGCGTTGCGGGAAGCGGCGCGGGCAGCAGCGGCGCGGCCAACTTCAAGAAGGCGGTGCGTTGGCTGCTGCAGGCCGGCGAGCAGGGCCTGGCCGAAGCCTGGTATGCGCTGTCGCGCATCTATGTGAAGCCGGAGTTTTCCCAGCGGAATGTAGTCGAGGCCCAGAAATACCTCGAGCGGGCCGCCGAGATGGGTTACCGCGACGCCCAGCTGGAATGCGGCAACGCCGCCTGGCGTGCGCGCCGCGAGAACGAGGGTAACGATGTGCGCGCCGTGTTCTGGCTGCAGAAGGCGGCTGTGCAGGGCTGCGCCAGGGCGGCCGCCATGCTGCACAAGATCGCGCCGCGCGGCCCGGGCGCCTGGCAGGACCTCGATGCGATGCTGGCGGGACGCGACCTGTCGGACTTTCCGCTGCTGGCGGCGCGCCTCGAACTGGCGCTGGCCTTCGGCCTGAGCCGCGCCGAGGCGCTGCTGCTCGAGGTCCGGAATGCGGATCGCGGCCATTGCCTGGTGATCGACATCCGCGCCAGCTACGGCCGCAGCCGGCGCCGTCTGGTGACGGTGGAAAGCGCCCAGGAGCGCCAGTTACTCGACCGCATCGGGCGCCTGTTCGAGAGCGTCGACTGCGGCCCGGGCGGGCCGGAAGGGAATTATCGCCAGCGCCTCTACCGTCTGCGGACCCTGCTGCCAGAGAGCTCTTTGGACCTCGACCTGGCAGCTTGACGACGCGTCAGACGCCGGTGATCAAAGCGTGATCTCGCCCTCGAACACGGTCTCGGCGGGGCCGCTCAGGTAGACCGGCTGGCCTTCGCCGGCCCAGGCGATGCTCAGACGGCCGCCGCGCGCCTCGACCTGGACTGGCGAGTCCAGCAGGCCGCGCCGGATGCCGGCCACGACCGCCGCGCAGGCGCCGGTGCCGCAGGCCAGGGTTTCGCCGGCGCCGCGCTCGAACACGCGCAGCTTCACGTGGCCGCGGTCCAGCACCTGCAGGTAGCCGGCGTTGACCCGCTTCGGGAAGCGCGGGTGGTGTTCGATCTGCGGACCGGTCTCCGCGACCGGCGCATTGTCGACGTCGTCGACCACCTGCACCGCGTGCGGATTGCCCATCGAGACGACCGATACCACCACGGTCTGCTCGGCACCGCGCGCGCGGACCGTCAGCGGCCACAGGGTGTCGCGGCCCTGGGCCACGCCGTCCAGGCCGCTGGCGTCGAAGGGCACCTGCGCCGGCTCCAGCACGGGCGCGCCCATGTCGACCGTCACGCTGCCGTCTTCTTCCAGGCGCGGCGTGATGATGCCGGCCATGGTCTGCACACGGATGCTGCGCTTGTCGGTCAGGCCCTTGTCGCTGACGAAGCGCACGAAGGCGCGCGAGCCGTTGCCGCACTGTTCGACCTCGCCGCCGTCGTTGTTGAAGATGCGGTAGCGGAAATCGCAGCCTGGATCGAGCGGACGTTCGACGATCAGGATCTGGTCGGCGCCGATGCCGAAGCGGCGGTCGGCCAGGCGGGCCCACTGCGCGGGGCTCAGCTCGACCTGCTGGTTGACGGCGTCGATGACGATGAAATCGTTGCCGGCGCCGTGCATCTTGGTGAATTTCAGTTTCATGATGGTTCCTGTTTATTCGTAGAGCGACGGCTCGCCGTTCGGCCGGGTCTTGAAGCGTTTATGGGTCCAGAAATACTCGGCCGGGCTTTCGCGCACCCGTTCCTCGATGAATTCGTTCATGCGGCGGGTGGCGTCGATCATGTCCTCGCCCGGGTAGTTTTCCCAGGACGGATAGAAGACGACACGATAGCCCTTGTAGTCGGGCAGGAAGGTGGCGATCACCGGGATCACTTTCGCTTTGGTGGCCGCCGCCAGCCGCGGCAGGGCGGTGAGCGTTGCCGCCGGGATGCCGAAGAAGGGCACGAAGGTGGCATCCTTTTCGCCGAAATCCATGTCCGGCAGCATGAAATAGGGCAGGCCGTCGCGCAGCGCGCGCAGGATCGGTTTGATGCCCTCCTCGCGGGTGAACAGGCGCACCGGGCCGAAGCGCTCGCGGCCGTAGCGCAGCAGGCGGTCGAAGGCCTCGTTCTTCTGCGGCGAATAGATCGTCGACACCGGGATCACGCGCGCCGCGACGCCGGCCACGTCGAGGCAGACGAAGTGCGGGCACAGCAGGATGGTCGGACCGCTTTCCATTTCGGCCTGGGGCACCGACGGCTCGATGTGGATCAGGCGGCGCAGGCGCGGGATCGGCGCCCACCAGAGCAGCGAGCGCTCCAGGATGCTGCGCGAATAGCCCTGGAAGTGGCGCCTGGCGATGGCGATCCGTTCCGCTTCGCTCAGTTCGGGCATGCACAGGCGCAGATTGGTCAGGGCGATCTTGCGGCGTTTCGGGATCGCGTAGTACATCAGCCAGCCGACGGCGTTGCCGATGCGGCCCAGGATCGGCAGCGGCAGGAAATGCAGCAGCCACAGAAAAGCAATCAGGACCCTCATGCGACCGCCTCGGCTTCCGGGGCCGCCACGCCCTGGGGACGCTTGTAGCGGTTATAACTCCAGAAATACTGGGACGGGCAATGCGCGATCAGCGCTTCCATCGCGCGGTTGATGCTGGCGGCCTGCTCGGTCGCGGTGCCGGACAGCTCGCCCTCGAAGGGCACGAAGCGGATCACGTAGCCGCGTCCGCCCGGCAGGCGCTCGGCATAGGTCAGCAGGATGTCGGCCTTGCCCAACTGGGCCAGCTTGGCCGGCAGCGTCATGGTGTAGGCCGGACGGCCGAAGAAGGGCGCCCACACGCCTTCGCCTTCCTGCGGCACCTGGTCCGGCAGCACGCCGACCGGCTGGCCGCCGCGCAGCGCCTTGACCAGCATGCGCACGCCCGACAGGTTGGCCGGGGCCAGGTGCATGTTCTGGCGCGCGCGCGCGCCTTCGACCAGGGGTTTCAGCGCGCTCTTGCGCGGCGGGCGATACATGACCGTCAACTCCTGGCGCAGCGACACTTGCTGGGCGGTCAGCTCGAAACAGCCGAGGTGTGGCGTCAGGAACACAATCCCGCGCCCGGAGTCGAGCTGGCGCTGGACCAGTTCCCAGTTCTCCATCGTGACGTGGCGGGTGACGCGCTCCTGTTGCGCGCACCACACAAATGGCAGCTCGACGATGGCTTTGCCGGACTCGGCGATGGCGCTGCGCAGATGGGCGCCATAGCCGGCCAGCTCGAGATTGCTGCGCAAACGCCGCCGGTAAGAGGGAGAAATGAGGTAAACGAGCCAGCCGAGCGCCGCGCCCAGCGCGTGCAGCACGGGGAGGGGAAACACGGACAGGAAGCGGAACAGGAAAACGAGCATTTATTGATTCAGGGTAGAGGTGATGCGGCTTGCTTCACCAAAATTTTTTAAGGAGCGTAAAATACCACTTTGAGCAGGATCCGCGGAGTTAATGACAACTTGCGAAGCGGAATATAAATATCGCTAAAGCGTCGCAGGGCCTTGGTACTGCGGCATTTATCTCAACAGTATCAGGAGCCTCAATGTCTTCCAACGACTACCTCTTCACTTCCGAGTCCGTCTCGGAAGGCCATCCGGACAAAGTTGCCGACCAGATTTCCGACGCCATCCTCGACGCCATCCTCGAGCAGGATCCGCGCGCACGCGTGGCCGCCGAAACCCTGTGCAACACGGGCCTGGTGGTGCTGGCAGGAGAGATCACGACGCACGCAAACGTCGATTATATTCAAGTTGCGCGCAACACCATCAAGCGCATCGGTTACGACAACACCGATTTCGGCATCGACTACAAGGGCTGCGCCGTGCTGGTCGCCTATGACAAGCAGTCGCCGGACATCGCCCAGGGCGTCGACGAAGGCGCCGGTATCGACCTCGACCAGGGCGCCGGCGACCAGGGCCTGATGTTCGGCTACGCCTGCGACGAAACCCCGGAACTGATGCCGGCCGCGATCTATTACGCACACCGCCTGGTCGAGCGCCAGTCGCAGCTGCGCAAGGACGGCCGCCTGCCGTGGCTGCGTCCGGACGCCAAGTCCCAGGTCACGCTGCGCTACGTGAACGGCCGTCCGGTCGCGGTCAACACCGTGGTGCTGTCGACCCAGCACGCGCCGGAAATCAGCCACAGCCAGATCGAAGAAGCCGTGATCGAAGAGATCATCAAGCCGGTGCTGCCGAAAGAATGGCTGCAGGACACCCGCTACCTGGTCAACCCGACCGGCCGCTTCGTCATCGGCGGCCCGCAGGGCGACTGCGGCCTGACCGGCCGCAAGATCATCGTCGACACCTACGGCGGCGCAGCCCCGCACGGCGGCGGCGCCTTCTCCGGCAAGGACCCGTCCAAGGTCGACCGCTCGGCCGCCTACGCCGCCCGCTACGTGGCCAAGAACGTGGTCGCCGCCGGCCTGGCGCGCCAGTGCCAGGTGCAGGTCAGCTACGCGATCGGCGTGGCCAAGCCGATCAACATCACCGTCTACACCGAAGGCACCGGCGTGATCTCCGACGAGAAGATCGCCGAACTGGTGATGGAACACTTCGACCTGCGCCCGAAAGGCATCGTGCAGATGCTGGACCTGCTGCGCCCGATCTACCAGAAATCGGCCGCCTACGGCCACTTCGGCCGCGAAGAGCCGGAGTTCACCTGGGAGCGCACCGACAAGGCGGCGGCACTGCGTGCTGCGGCTGGTTTGGCCTGACAGCGTAGCAAAAACAGCTTGGCGGGAATGACGGCTCAGCCAACGTCATTCCCGACCTGGCCGGCCGCCATGGCGGGAATCCAGGTTCTTCAGCACACCAGCGACATCCGCCCGTGCTAAACTAAGCAATTCCGAGGAGCGTTGCGACGAAAGTTTCGACTTTCGCCAGGCTCGGATATCAACACCGCGCTCACGTTACTTTTTTCTTAACTTGAAAGGAGGGCGTGATGAGCGCCGTACTCAAAGACACTTCCCAGGATTACCTCGTTGCCGACATCGGTCTTGCCTCGTGGGGCGAGAAGGAAATCCGCATTGCCGAAACCGAAATGCCGGGCCTGATGGCCATTCGCGAGGAATACGCCGCCAGCCAGCCGCTGAAGGGCGCGCGCATCGCCGGTTCGCTGCACATGACCATCCAGACCGCCGTGCTGATCCGCACGCTGGAAGCCCTCGGCGCGCAAGTGCGCTGGGCCTCGTGCAATATCTACTCGACCCAGGACCACGCCGCCGCCGCCATCGCTTCGGTCGGCACCCCGGTGTTCGCGATCAAGGGCGAAACCCTGGACGAGTACTGGGAATACACCCACCGCATCTTCGAATGGCCGGGCGACAACCACGCCAACATGATCCTGGACGACGGCGGCGACGCCACCCTGCTGCTGCATCTGGGCGTGCGCGCGGAGAAGGACGTCTCGGTGCTGGACAAGCCGGGTTCGGAAGAAGAGATCTGCCTGTTCAACGCGATCAAGGGCCGTCTGGCCGTCGATCCGCAGTGGTACTCGAAGCGCCTGCCGGAAATCAAGGGCGTGACCGAAGAAACCACCACCGGCGTGCACCGCCTGTACCAGATGCACCAGGAAGGCAAGCTGGCCTTCCCGGCAATCAACGTCAACGACTCCGTCACCAAGTCGAAGTTCGACAACCTGTACGGCTGCCGCGAATCGCTGGTGGACGGCATCAAGCGCGCGACCGACGTCATGATCGCCGGCAAGATCGCCGTGATCGCCGGCTACGGCGACGTGGGTAAAGGTTCGGCCCAGGCCATGCGCGCGCTGTCGGCCCAGGTCTGGGTCACCGAGATCGACCCGATCTGCGCCCTGCAGGCCGCGATGGAAGGCTACCGCGTCGTGACCATGGACTACGCCGCCGAACACGGCGACATCTTCGTCACCTGCACCGGCAACTACCACGTCATCACCGAGCAGCACATGCTCAAGATGAAGGACCAGGCGATCGTCTGCAACATCGGCCACTTCGACAACGAAATCGAAGTCGCCGCACTGAAGAAATATCAGTGGGAGAACATCAAACCGCAGGTCGATCATATTATTTTCCCGGACGGCAAGCGTATCATCCTGCTGGCCGAAGGCCGCCTGGTGAATCTGGGCTGCGGCACCGGTCACCCGTCCTATGTGATGAGCTCGTCGTTCGCGAACCAGACCATCGCCCAGATCGAGCTGTTCGCCAACACCGACAAGTACCCGGTCGGCGTGTACACGCTGCCGAAGCACCTGGACGAGAAGGTCGCGCGCCTGCAGCTCAAGAAGCTGAACGCCCAGCTGACCACGCTGACAGAGGAGCAGGCTGCGTACATTTCAGTGTCCAAGGAAGGTCCGTACAAGCCCGACCATTACCGTTATTAATTAATAACTGGTAATCTCTTCGGTGACATGGCGCCGCCCAAAGCGGGTGGCGCCCCGGATTCCTACGCCTTCACGAAAGACACCGACATGCGCCTGCTCCTGACCTGGTTGATCAACGCCGCAGCCCTGATGGCGCTGCCTTACCTGATGCATTCCGTGACCGTCACCAACATCGGCACCGCCCTCGTGGCCGCGCTGATCCTCGGCCTGGTCAACACCATCATCCGTCCCGTGCTGGTCGTCCTGACCCTGCCGGTGACCCTGGTGTCGCTCGGACTGTTCATCCTGGTGATCAACGCGCTGCTGTTCTGGCTGGTGGCGCATCTGGTCGACGGCTTCCATGTCGCCGGATTCTGGTCGGCCTTCCTGGCGGCCATCCTGTACAGCGTGATTTCGTGGGCGCTTTCTACCTTACTCCTGAATAAAGATGGAAACCCCTAATATCAGCATCGAGTTTTTCCCGCCCAAGACTCCCGAGGGCGCGGAAAAACTGCGCGCGGCGCGCCAGAAGCTGGCGGCGCTGCAGCCGAAATACTTTTCGGTGACCTTCGGCGCCGGCGGCAGCACCCAGCAGGGCACGCTCGACACCGTGCTCGAGATCCAGTCCGAAGGCCACGCCGCGGCGCCCCACCTGTCCTGTGTCGGCGGCACCCGCGAATCGATCCGCACCATCCTGCGCGAGTTCCAGTCGCACGGCATCCGCCGCCTGGTCGCCCTGCGCGGCGACTTGCCGAGCGGTTATGGCGGCGCCGGCGAGCTGCGCTATGCCAGCGACCTGGTCGAGTTCATCCGTGCCGAGACCGGCGACTGGTTCCACATCGAAGTCGCCGCCTATCCGGAGATGCATCCGCAGGCGCGCTCGCCGCAGGACGACCTGCAAGCCTTCGCCCGCAAGGTGCAGGCCGGCGCCAATGCGGCCATCACCCAGTACTTCTACAACGCCGACGCCTATTTCCAGTTCGTCGACAACGCGCAGAAGATGGGCCTGGACATCCCGGTCGTGGCCGGCATCATGCCGATCACCAACTTTACCCAGCTGATGCGTTTCTCGGATATGTGCGGCGCCGAGATCCCGCGCTGGATCCGCCTGAAGCTGGCCAGCTTCGGCGACGACAGCGCCTCGATCAAGGCCTTCGGCCTGGACGTGGTCAGCCAGCTGTGCGAACGCCTGCTGGCGGGCGGCGCGCCCGGCCTGCACTTCTACAGCATGAACCAGGCGGTGGCCACCACCGCCATCTGGCAGCGCCTGCAGGGAACGCAGACGGCGGCCTGATCCTTGCCGCCGATCGCATGCCCGCGCGCCGCAAGGCCGCGGGCATTTTCTTTAGGTCACCTTGCTGATCTCGGTGACGATCACGTCCAGCGGCACGTCGTGCGGCGCATGGCCGAACTGCGCTTCCTGGTTGCTGTAGGCAATGCCCAAGGTGCGCGGGCGCGGCGGCAATTCCAGGGTGCGGTCGTAGTAGCCGCCGCCATAGCCCAGCCGGTAAGCGTCGGCATTGAAGCCCAGGCAGGGAATCAAGAGGGCAGGGGGACGCTCGATAAAGCGCAGCTGGGCCGGCACCGCGACGCCCATCTCGTCCGCGATCATCGGCTCGCCCGGCGTCCACTCCGTGAACGTGAGGGGGGCGTTGCGTTCCATCACCACGGGCAGGGCCAGGCGCACGCCGGCCAGCGCCAGCTCCGCATAGGCGGCGCGCAGGTCGGGCTCGCCGGCCAGCGGCCAATACACCCCGAGGGTATCGATCTGGCGCAGGCGCCACCAGGCAATCACCTGGGCGCCGATGTGTGCGTCCCATTGGACCTTGATTGCCGGGTCGAGCGCCCCACGTGCAGTCTTGAGCGCCTTGCGCAGCGCCGCCTTTGCCGCCTGGCTGTCGCCCGCCACGCTTGAGGCGTCATCTGGCAAGCTCGAGAGGGGGCGTGTTATTCTTGATTCGCCGGTCATGAGTTAAATGAAGCGTACATTAAGGTTGGTTTGATGTTTCTTTTGAAATTGTTAGCCGGCGCAAGTGTTGCCGCCACGACCCTGCTGTCGTTCGCGACGGCGTCCGCCCAAACGGCTCCGCCGCCTGCCGCCGCACCTGCTGCATCCGCCTCACCCGCGATCGCTCCCGTGGCCGCGCTGCCGCAGGCTGCGACCGACGCCGCCCGCGAGCAGGATGCCATTTTCCTGCAATTGCGCGAGGCCGCGCGCCAGAACGATGCGGGCAAGGCCGCCGAGCTGGCGGCGCGCCTGCCCAACTACGCAATTCCCTCGTATGTCGACTATTATCGGCTCAAACCGCGTCTGAAGGACGCATCGAACGAGGAAGTCCTGGATTTCCTGAAGCATTACGAGGGCAGCGCCATTGCCGACCGCCTGCGCAACGACTGGCTGCTGGAACTCGGCCGCAAGCGCGACTGGGTCAATTTCGACCGCGAACTGCCGCTGTTCGTGAAGAACGACGACTACCAGGTCAAGTGCTATGCGCTGCTGTCGCGCGCCGTGAAAGGCCAGAACGTGGCCGGCGAGGCGCGCGCCCTGCTCGACAATCCGCCGCTGTACGGCGAAGCCTGCGCCGCCCTGGTCGCCCAGCTGGCGCAGTCCGGCCAGTTCACGCAGGCGGACCTGCTGGCCCAGCTGCGCCTGGCCGGCGAGATGCACGCCACCGGCCCCTCGCGCCGCACCGCGCTGCTGCTGGGCGCCTCCGACACCCGTGCCGCCCAGGCAGTCGACGTGCCGGCACTGGCGATGGCGCGCGGCATCGGCAGAAGCCGCGCCGATCACGAAATCTACCTGGTCGCGGTCGGCCGCATGGCGCGCACCAGCCTCAAGCTGGCCACGGTCGCCCTGAACAAGAACGCGTCCAAATTGTCCGCCGAGGAAAAGGCGATCGGCTGGTCGAACATCGCCCTGGCCGCTTCGCTGGTGCTGGCGCCGGAAGCCTACGATTACTGGCAGCGCGCCGCCGGCGCGCCCCTGTCGGAGTTCCAGGCCGAGTGGAAGACCCGGATCGCGCTGCGCCGCGGCGACTGGAAGATTGTGAAGGCGACCATCGACGCCATGCCGGCCGAGCAGCGCGCCGAGCCGGCCTGGGTCTACTGGCGCGGCCGCGCCGACCTGGCCCAGGGCCGCAAGGAGGATGCGCAGGCGCTGTTCCGCCGCATCGCCGACCAGAACAGTTTTTATGGGCAACTCGCGCTCGAGGAAATCGGCCAGCAGATCACGATCCCGCCCAGCGCAGTGGGACCAATCGCGCCCACCGCGGCCGAGCTGGCGCAGATGGCCGCCAATCCCGGCTTCAGGCGCGCCCTGAAATTCTTCGGCATGCGCCTGCGCTTCGAAGGCACGCGCGAGTGGAACTGGGCGCTGCGCGACTTTTCCGACCGCCAGCTGCTGGTCGCGGCAGAGTACGCGCGCCAGAACGAGATCCTGGACCGCATGGTGAACACCTCGGAGCGCACCCGCACCGAGTTCGACTATACCCAGCGCTTCCCGGCCCCGCACGACGACATCCTGCAACCCACCGCGCAGGGGTTGGGCCTGGACCAGGCCTGGGTCTACGGCCTGATCCGCCAGGAATCGCGCTTCATCTCCGATGCCCAGTCCGGCGTCGGCGCCTCCGGCCTGATGCAGGTGATGCCCTCGACCGGCAAGTGGGTGGCCGAGAAGATCGGCATGACCGATTACGGCCATGGCATGCTGAGCGATATCCGCACCAATATCCTGCTCGGCACCAATTACCTGAACATGGTGCTGAACCATGCGGAAGGCTCGCAGGTACTGGCCACCGCGTCGTACAACGCCGGCCCCGGCCGCACCCGCGCCTGGCGCGGCCTGCTGAACGCGCCGATGGAAGGGGCGGTGTTCGTCGAAACCATTCCTTTCGAGGAAACGCGCAACTACGTGCGCAACGTGATGTCGAACGCAACGAACTACGCCGCACTGTTCGAGAAACGTCCACAGTCGCTCAAGGCCCGCCTGGGGACGATCATGCCGCGTGGTGGTAGCATGGGCTTGCCATGATCGGCCTGCCTTAGGAGATTGCCATGCGCGATCTGTCGGTAGTGTTGTTCGGAGGAACAGGATTCATCGGCAGCCATCTCGCAGCGCGGCTGGCCGAGCACGACATGACCATCGTGGTGCCGACCCGCCACGAAGCGCATGCCATGCACCTGATGCCGCTGCCGGGCGTCGACATCGTCCAGGCGGATATTCACGACGATGCCGTCCTGCGGCGCCTGGTAACGGGCCGCGATGCCGTCATCAATCTGGTCGGCATCCTGCATTCGCGCCAGGGCATGCCCTACGGGCCGCAGTTCCGCCACGTCCACGTCGAGCTGCCGCGCCGCATCGCCAGTGCCTGCGCCGCCGCGGGCGTGCCGCGCCTGCTGCACATGAGCGCGCTGGGCGCGGCCCGCGACGGCCCCTCGATGTACCAGCGTTCGAAGGCCGACGGCGAACTGGCGGCCGCCAGCGAAGCGGGCGTGGCGGCGACCATCTTCCGTCCCTCGGTGGTGTTCGGCCCGGGCGACAATTTCATGAACATGTTCGCGCGTCTGCAGCGCCACCTGCCGGTGGTGCCGCTGGCCTGTGCCGATGCGCGCTTCCAGCCGGTGTACGTCGGCGACGTCGCCGAAGCCTATGTGCGCGCCCTGTTCGACGACGCCACCCGCAGGCAGACCTGCGAGCTGGGCGGTCCCGGCATCTATACCCTGGCCGAGCTGGTCAGGCTGGCCGGGCACTGGTCCGGCCATCCGCGCCCGGTGCTCAGGCTGCCCGACGCCCTGGCGCGGCTGCAGGCCGGCTTCTTCGAGCTCCTGCCCGGCACGCCGCTGATCACCCGCGACAACCTGGATTCCATGAAAGTCGATAATGTTGTCAATCCGTCCCATCAGGTCTTGACAGCGGAGGCGCTCGGAATCAAGCTCACGGCGCTCGAGTCCGTCGCGCCGTCCTACCTGGCGCCCACCGGACAACTCGACGAGCTGCGCTCCCGGGCGCGACATGCTCACACGGAACACCCCCATCCGAAATAGAAAGAGACCATGCAGACCATCGAACTCGATCCCACGCTTTCTCAGACCCTCGACCAGGCGCGCCAGGCCGGCCTGACCCTCGTCATCGGCAACAAGAACTATTCGTCGTGGTCGATGCGCCCCTGGGTGGCGGCGGTCGCGGCCGGGATCCCGTTCACCGAAGTCCGCGTGCTGCTCGACCAGCCGGACACCGCCGCCAACATCGCGCGCTTTTCGCACGCCGGCCGCGTTCCCGTGCTGCTGGCCGGCGAGATGACGATCTGGGACAGCCTCGCCATCTGCGAATACCTGGCCGAGCAGTTCCCCGATAAGCACCTGTGGCCGCAGGACGTGGCGGCGCGCGCGATGGCGCGTTCGGTGGCCGCCGAGATGCATTCGGGCTTTGCCGACCTGCGCACCTCGATGTCGATGAGCATCAAGGCGCGCCTGCCGGGCCGCGGCCGCACGCCGGGCACCCAGGCCGACATCGGCCGCATCTGCGAGATCTGGGAAGAGTGCCTGGCGCGCTTCGGCCACCACCGCTTCCTGTTCGGCGATTTCTCCATCGCCGACGCCTTCTACGCGCCGGTGGTGATGCGCTTCAAGACCTACGGCGTGGCGCTGGCGCCTGCCCTGCAGGCCTATTGCGACCGCATGCTGGCCCATCCGGCGGTGGCGCGCTGGGTCGAGGAAGCGATGGCGGAAACGGAAATCGCCACCGTCCACGAAGACGAGCTGCCGGAGTGACTGGCTTGACGACGATGCAGGCCTATGTCGTCGGCGGCGCGGTGCGCGATGAACTGCTGGGGCTGCCGGTGCAGGACCACGACTGGGTCGTGGTCGGCGCCACGCCCGAGCAGATGGTGGCGCAAGGCTTCCGTCCGGTCGGCAAGGATTTCCCCGTCTTCCTGCACCCCGACACCCACGAGGAATACGCGCTGGCCCGCACCGAGCGCAAGACGGCGCCCGGTTACCACGGCTTCGTCTTCCACACCTCGCCCGACGTCAGGCTGGAAGACGACCTGATCCGGCGCGACCTGACCATCAACGCGATGGCGCGCGCCGCCGACGGCAGCATCGTCGACCCCTATGGCGGCCGCCAGGACCTGGAAAACCGCATCTTCCGCCACGTGTCGGAGGCCTTCGCCGAAGACCCGGTGCGGATCCTGAGACTGGCCCGCTTTGCCGCGCGCTTCCCGGCATTCCGCGTGGCCGAGGCCACCAATGCGCTGATGCGCAGGATGGTCGAGGAAGGCGAGGTCGATGCCCTGGTGCCGGAACGTGTGTGGCAGGAACTCTCGCGCGGGTTGATGGAGCAGAAGCCCTCGCGCATGTTCGCCGTGCTGGGCGACTGCGGCGCTTTGTCCCGCATCCTGCCGGAGCTCGATGCCGATACGCCGCTGATGCAGGCCATCGACCACGCCGCCGGACGCGGACTCGAGCTGCCGGTGCGTTTTGCCGTCCTGATGCACGGCCTCGGCAAGGAGATTCCCGACATTTGCAAGCGCCTGCGCGTGCCCGTCGACTGCCGCGACCTGGCCGTCATGACGGCGCGCGAGCGGGACATCATTGGCCGCGCACCGTCCCTGGACCCGGAAGCCGTCGTCAGCCTGTTCGAACGCAGCGACGGCTTCCGCAAGCCGGAGCGCTTTGCCCAGATGCTGCTGGCCGCCGAATGCGCGGCGCCCGGCCATGAGACGCACGCACCGCGCCTGCTGAAGGCCCTGGAGGCGGCGCGCGGGGTGAACGCCGGGGAGATTGCCGGGCGCTGCGCGGAGAACAAGGCGGGGATTCCGGCGGCTGTGCACGCGGCGCGGGTAGGGGCGGTGCAGGCGGCACTGGACGATTAGCCCCGTCGCCGCACGTTACAAATCCTCCGCAGCAGTCTACTCAGCCAATCCGTTACAATGACGATTGGTGCAGTGCACAAAAACGAATAAACGATGCAGGATAACCCCCTACGCCGCTGGCTCAGCAACCTGACCGGCAAACACGGCCGCCAGCCGGTACTGGTCAAGGCCTTGAGCAAGCGCGACCATCGTCGCGTGCTGCGGCATTTCCTCGCCCTCGACAGCAACGACCGCCTGCTGCGCTTCGGCAGCATGCTGCGGGACGAGCAGGTCATTGCCTACGTCAACAAGATCGATTTCTCGAAAGACATCGTGTTCGGCGTGGTCAACCGCATGTTCCAGCTGGCCGGCGTCGGCCACCTGGCCTTCATCTCGCGCGA
This sequence comes from Massilia sp. 01N410, assembly GCF_056399665.1. Lineage (NCBI taxonomy): Bacteria > Pseudomonadati > Pseudomonadota > Betaproteobacteria > Burkholderiales > Oxalobacteraceae > Massilia > Massilia sp. 01N410. The sequence continues at coordinate 163,542 of NZ_JBFTRV010000012.1, forward strand.
GGCGCATCCGGACAGCATCAATTACACCGACAAGGAAAAAGTGGCCGAGTTCGGGGTCTCGGTGGCGGCATCGGCGCGCGGGCAGGGCGTCGGCACGCGCCTGTTCGAGCGCGCCGCCATGCATTGCCGTAATTCGGACGTCGACACCCTGTACATGCAGTGCCTGTCCTCGAACCGTACCATGATGCACATCGCCAAGAAGGCCGGCATGGAAATCAAGCGGGAATATGGCGAGGCGGACGCCCACCTGCACCTGCCGCCGCCCAGCCCCTCGAGCGTGCTGGCCGAGGCGCTGGAAGAGCAGGTGGCGAAGATCGACTATGCGGTCAAGCGGAATACACGCGCCGCCTTGAAGTGGCTGTCGCCTAAAAAATAGGCGCTCTAAACGATGGGCAGCGCCGTCGTTTCCTTGATCTTCTGCAGCGCAAAGCTGGACTTCACGTCCAGCACCGCCGGGTGGCGCAGCAGCGTTGCCATCATGAAGCGCGAGAAATGCTCCATGTCTTCCACGTGGACGCGCAGCAGGAAATCCATCTCTCCCGTCATCGCATAGCAATCCACCACTTCCGGCCAGGTCGATACGGCCTGGGCGAATTCGAAGCGCGGCGAGGTCGCCGGCACGCGTGCGTTCGGCGCGCCCTCGGCATGCTTTTCCAGGCGCACGTTCACATAGGCCAGCAGGCCCAGGCCCAGCTTGTCGGCATCGAGCAGGGCCACGTACTGTCGGATCACCCCGGCCTCCTCGAGCCGCTTGATGCGGCGCAGGCAAGGCGATGGCGACAGGTTCACGCGCTCGGCCACGTCCTGGTTCGACAGGCGGCCATCGGCTTGCAGAATGGCAAGAATCTTCCGATCGGTTTTATCCAGCTCGATCTTTGACATGAATTTCCCTTGGTCTTCGGATGTTCCGCAATTTTATTGCGCAAATCACTCGGCGGGGGGAATTGATTGAAATTTTATGGCGAGCGCTCAGGCCTATACTCGCAGACAGACCGAAGTGGCCAGCGTGAACCGGCCGCGCGCATAAAAGATTACAACGGAGACACAATGAACGCACCCCTGGACCGCTCCCAGCTGGAGCCGGCGCAGCCGTCGCCTGCCCACGAGATCACGCTGGACGACAAATGGACGCTCGAACGCGGCCGCGCCTTCATGACCGGCACCCAGGCACTGATCCGCCTGCCGATGCTGCAGCACGAGCGCGACCTCAAAGACGGCCTGAACACTGCCGGCTACATCACCGGCTACCGCGGCTCGCCCGTCACCGCGGTCGACCAGACCGCCATGAAGGCGAAGAAGCACCTGCAAGCGCATAACGTTCACTTCCACCCGGGCATGAACGAAGACCTGGCGGCGACCGCCGTCTGGGGCACCCAGCAGACCAATCTGTTTGAAAACGCCAAGTACGACGGCGTGTTCGCCATGTGGTACGGCAAGGGCCCGGGCGTGGACCGCTGCGGCGACGTCTTCAAGCACGGCAACAACGCCGGCTCCGCCAGGCATGGTGGCGTGCTGGTGCTGGCCGGCGACGACCACGCGGCCAAATCCTCCTCGACCGCCCACCAGTCCGACCACATCCTGCACCACGTCGGCATGCCGGTGCTGTTCCCCTCGTCCGTCCAGGAATACATCGACTACGGCCTGCATGCCTGGGCGATGAGCCGCTACAGCGGCCTGTGGGTATCGATGAAGTGCGTGACCGACATCATCGAATCCGGCGCCGTGGTCGACCTCGATCCGGACCGCGTGCAGCCCGTGATCCCGAGCGATTTCGAGATGCCGCCAGGCGGCCTGAACATCCGCTGGCCGGACGCCGTGCTGGACCAGGAAGTGCGGATGAACAATTACAAGTGGTACGCGGCGCTGGCCTATGCGCGTGCCAACAAGCTGAACCAGATCGTCTGGGACAGCCCGAAGCCGAAGATCGGCATCATCACCGCCGGCAAGAGCTACCTGGATACCCGCCAGGCCCTGGCCGACCTCGGCATCGACGAGCAGGCGGCGGCCGACATCGGCCTGCGCGTCTATAAAGTCGGTATGACCTGGCCGCTGGATTCCGTCGGCGTGCACGAGTTCGCGCAAGGCCTGGACGAGATCATCGTGGTCGAAGAAAAGCGCCAGGTGCTGGAGTACGCGCTGAAGGAAGAGCTGTACAACCTGCCGGACGGCGAGCGTCCGCGCGTGGTCGGCAAGTTCGACGACAGCGGCGAATGGGATATCAAGAACCGCTCCGGCCAGGGCGACTGGCTGCTGCCGGGCACCTACGAGCTGAACCCGGCCCAGATCGCGCGCGCCATCGCTTCGCGCATTGGCCACTACTGCGCCGGCCATCCAGTGGCCGAGCGCGTCGCCCAGCGCATCGCCTACCTGGAAGCCAAGGAAGCCGTGCTGAAGGCGATTCCGGTGAAGGCCAATCCGGAAACCGACCGCATTCCCTTCTTCTGCTCGGGCTGCCCGCACAACAGCTCGACCAAGGTGCCGGAAGGTTCGCGCGCCCTGGCCGGCATCGGCTGCCACTACATGGTCTTGTGGATGGACCGCGAGACCTCGACCTTCACGCAGATGGGCGCGGAAGGCACGACCTGGATCGGCCAGGCCCCGTTCACGGATGAAAAGCACGTGTTCGCCAACCTGGGCGATGGCACCTATTTCCACTCGGGCGTGCTGGCGATCCGCGCCTCGGTCGCGGCCAAGGTCAACATCACCTACAAGATCCTCTATAACGACGCGGTCGCGATGACCGGCGGCCAGACCCACGACGGTCCGCTGGATCCGGCCAAGATCAGCCGCCAGCTGGCCGCCGAAGGCGTCAATCCCATCATCGTCGTCACCGACGAGCCGGAAAAATACCCGGCGGATTACCCCTGGGCCGAAGGCGTCACCGTGCGTCACCGCGCGGAGCTGATGGACGTGCAGCGCGAACTGCGCGAGATGAGCGGCGTGAGCGCGATGATCTACGACCAGACCTGCGCCTCCGAAAAACGCCGGCGTCGCAAGAAGGGCGAATTCCCCGACCCGGCCAAGCGCGCCGTGATCAACGAAGCCGTCTGCGAAGGCTGCGGCGACTGCTCGAAGCAGTCGAACTGCCTGTCGGTCGAGCCGCTGGAAACGGAACTGGGCCGCAAGCGTCAGATCAACCAGTCCTCGTGCAACAAGGATTTTTCTTGCGTCACCGGTTTCTGCCCGAGCTTTGTCACCGTCGAAGGTGGCGGTCTGAAGAAACCGAAGAAGGCCTCGTCCGCCGAGGCGACGCCGCCGGCATTGCCCGCGCCGCGCATCCCGGCGACATTGGCCCCCTTCGGTATCCTGGTGACCGGCATCGGCGGCACCGGCGTGGTGACGGTTGGCCAGATCCTGGCTGTCGCCGCCCACGTCGAGGGCAAGGGTGCGCTGGTGCTGGACATGAGCGGCCTGGCCCAGAAGGGTGGTCCGGTGATGTCGCACGTGCGCCTGGCCGATAAGCAGTCCGACCTGCACTCGACCCGCGTCGGCACCGGCAGCGCGGACCTGGTGATCGGCTGCGACCAGATCGTCACCGCCAGCCGCGACGCCCTGTCGCGCATGGGAGAAGGCCGCACCCGCGCCTTCGTCAACAACAGCGGCGCCACCACCGCGGCCTTCATCAAGAACCCGGACTGGCAGTTCCCGGCCGAAGGCTCGAAAGGCGCCATCGTCCAGGCTTGCGGCAAGGACAACGTCGATTTCGTCGACGCCGGCCAGATCGCCACCGCGCTGATGGGCGATGCCATCGCCACCAATATGTTCATGCTCGGCTATGCCTTCCAGAAGGGCCAGGTGCCGCTGCAGGAAGCCTCGATCATGAAGGCGATCGAACTGAACGGCGTGTCGATCCCGTTCAACAAGGCCGCCTTCAACTGGGGCCGTACCGCCGCCCACGACCTGGCCTCCGTCACCAGGCTGACGACCCCGGCCAAGGTGATCGAGTTCAAGCGCAGCCAGTCGCTCGAGGACATCGTCAAGCGCCGCGTCGAACTCTTGAGCGCCTACCAGAACGCTTCGTATGCCGCTCAGTACAAGGCCTTCGTGGACCAGGTCCTTGCCGCCGAAGCGAAGATTGGCAAAGGCACCCGCCTGAGCGAAGCCGTGGCGCGCTACCTGCACAAGCTGATGGCTTACAAGGACGAGTACGAAGTCGCGCGCCTGTACACCGACCCGGCCTTCATGCAGAAGATCGGCGCCATGTTCGAAGGCGACGTGAAACTGAAGTTCCACCTGGCGCCGCCGCTGCTGGCGAAGAAGGACAAGCAGGGCCATCTGATGAAGCAGGAATTCGGTCCGTGGATGATGAAGGCGTTCGGCGTGCTGGCGAAATTGAAAGGCCTGCGCGGCACCGCCTTCGACGTGTTCGGTTACACCGAGGAGCGCAAGATGGAGCGCGCCCTCATCCAGGAATACCGCCGCACCGTCGAGGCCCTGCTGCCGAAGCTGACTGCCGAGAACCTGGCCCAGGCCGTGGCGATCGCCAGCATCCCGGAAGACATCCGCGGCTTCGGCCATGTGAAGGAGCGGAACCTGGCTGCGGCCAAGCGCAAGGAGGCTGAGCTGTTGGCGGGATTTCATGCGGGTGATGCGGTCAAGCGCGTCGCTTGATTAGCCAGGCCGTCGTCCCCGCACTCACTACCGTCGTTCCCGCGCAGGCGGAATAGCGCCAGTGGCGCTATTCCGCCGCAGCGAACTCGATCCCCACGACTACCTGGGCAGCAGCGGCGACTATCCGCGCTTCGTGAGTTTCTTCCAGGACCGCATCCGCGAGGCGGGTGTCGACGCCGTGCTGCACGACTGGGTGCCGACCCTGATTCCGGGCCTGGCGGCGTCCGCCTTCCACGCCATGATCCGCCTGGCCTATGCCATCGAGGGCGGGCTCGAGGACGAGATCGCGCTGGCGCTGGCTTACTGGGCCAGCGAATACGTCACCCTGCCGCTGTCGCTGGAGCCGGCCGAGGGCGGGCTCGAACAGATCGCCGACAGGCTGCGCCTGAAACTGGACCAGCACGTGTTCAAGCCGGGCATCATCATCGACAGGATGCTCGAGATCGCCTGGGACCCGGCGCTGGCGGGGGCGGTGGTGCAGCCGCTCGCTGCGCCCACCCTGCGCGAAGTGGCGGGCTTCGCCCTGCGGGCCTATGTGCAGCGCGAAGATTTCACCTTGCTGCACATCGTCACCGGCTGCCACGCCTTCCGCATCGTGCAGCGCTATGCCAACGACAAGGCGCTGGCCCTGCGCTACCTGTGGCAGGCGGCGCTGGCGGCCTGGCTCACGGTCGTGGTCGCTCCGGCAAGCCGGCGGGCATCCGGCGACAGCTGGCCCGAGATCGGCGAGCAGGCGATCGCGGAGCGGGCGCTGCTGTCCAGCGACGACCACGTCATCAAGCTCTGCTATTCCGCGCTGTGCGAATACCGGGAATACGGCGATCTCGCCTATCTCCGTGCGGCCGCCCGCAAGCTGGCGCTGGACAGTTAGATCGCAGCGAATGTCGCGCCGCCCCAACTGTTACAGTTGCTTGCAATTGACGGGCCCGGCGCGTCTATAATCGGGCGCATGAGCCCGTCATATGCACGCACCGGCCGTCCGGCCATCCTCTCCCGTTTCCTTGCGTCTGCCCTCGCGGCCCTCGTCCTGCTGTCCGGCTGCGGAGGAGGTGGCGGCGGAGGTGGCGCATCCCTGAGCACCCCGGTCGGCGGCACGCCAACGGATCCGGGCACCCCGGTCACCCCGACGATCCCGGGCACGCCGGCGGATCCGATCCCGACCGATTTCATGAACTACGCCAACATGTGCGCCGCGCCGCGCACGGGCGTGGATGCGCAGGGCCTGGCCTTCCCGGATCGCCAGGGCGCCCTGCAGGACGAAATGAAATTCCTGCGCGGCTGGGCCGACCGCTACTACCTGTGGTACGACGAGATCCCGTCGACCGTGCGGATGGCCGACTACGGCAACACCCTCGACTATTTCGCGGCGCTGAAGACGCCGGCGCTGACGGCCTCCGGCAAGCCGAAGGACCGTTTCCACTTCACCTATACGACCGCCGAGTGGGATGCCTTGACCACGGCCGGCGAGGAAGTCGGCTACGGCCTGACCTGGTCGCGCAATTCCGCCTCCGCGCCGCGCACCTGGCTGGCGTCCATCGTCGAGCCGGGCTCGCCGGCGGCGAACGCGGGCCTGCAGCGCGGCGACATGCTGGTGGCGGTCGACGGCATCGACTTCATCAATACCACCGGTACCAGCGCTGTCGCCACCATCAATGCCGGGCTGTTCCCGGACAATGCGGGCGAATCGCACCGCCTGCAGGTCCAGCGCGGCGGCACGACTTTCGAGGTGACCCTGGTCTCGCAGGTGGTCGCCAGCGCGTCCGTGAAGAACACCAAGGTGATCGATACCGCGACCGGCAAGGTCGGTTACCTGACCTTCGACGACCACAACGCGGTGGCCGAGAAGCAGCTGATCGACGCCTTCAACCTGTTCAAGAGCCAGGGCGTGAGCGACCTGGTGCTGGACATGCGCTACAACGGCGGCGGCCTGCTGTACGTCGCCAGCGAACTGGCCTACATGGTCGCGGGACCGGCCTCGGCCGGCAAGACCTTCGAGCGCCCGGTCTACAACAACAAGACGGCGCCGGACGCACCGATTCCCTTCCGTAACACGGCTTACGGCTTCTCGTCGCCGAACCCGGCGCCGGCGGGAGCCGCCTTGCCTTACCTGGGCCTGAAGCGCGTGACCGTGCTGACCACCGCGGGCACCTGCTCGGCCAGCGAAGCCGTGATCAACGGCCTGCGCGGCGTCGACGTCGAAGTCGACATCATCGGCGGCCAGACCTGCGGCAAGCCCTACGGCTTCACCCCGGTCGACAACTGCGGCACGACCTATTTCTCGATCGAGTTCCAGGGCGTGAACGCCAAGGGTTTCGGCGACTTCGCGGACGGCTTCGCACCGACCTGCAAGGTGGCCGACGACCTCAACCACGCCCTCGGCGACACGGCCGAAAGCCTGCTGTCCGCAGCCCTGGCCTACCGCGCCACGAATGCCTGCCCGGCATCCGGCACGGGACGCGCGAGCGCGGTGCCGATGGAGCTGGTGCGGCCGCAGGTCAAGGAGATTTCGATTTATCCGCCGCGGCAGCGCTGACGCTGATACGCTGCGCTTGGATCGTCATTCCCGCGAAAGCGGGAATCCAAGTTTGTACGCGTTTCGACGGCGCATGCAAACTTGGGTCCCCGCCTTCGCGGGGACGACGTTGAGATGCAGTGCAACGCATTCCACGTCTATAATTTCCGGATTGAATTTTTCCCAACTCTGCCGGAGCACTAGATGATTCGTTCTGCGTTACTGCTGGCCACGCTGGCTGCCGTTCCCCTTGCCCACGCCGCTCCCGACCTGGCCACCGTGTCGGAGCGCTCGGGCTTCACGGCCACCGGCCGCTACGACGAAGTCATCAAGCTGTGCGGCGCCTTCCAGCAGGCGTACCCGAAGCAGGTCAAGTGCTTCCAGTTCGGCACCACGCCGGAAGGCCGGCCGATGATGGCGCTGGCCGTCACCCGGGCCAACGCGTTCACGCCCGAGGCGGCGCGCAAGCAGAAGCTGCCGGTGACCCTGATCCAGGGCGGCATCCACGCCGGCGAGATCGACGGCAAGGACGCCGGCTTCCTGGCCGTGCGCGAGATGCTGGAAAACCGCATCGCCCAGGGTGCGCTCGACAAGCAGGTGCTGATCTTCGTGCCGGTGTTCAATGTCGACGGCCACGAGCGCTTCGCCAAATGGAACCGCCCGAACCAGCGTGGCCCGGTCGAGATGGGCTGGCGCACCACGGCCCAGAACTTCAACCTGAACCGCGACTACATGAAGGCCGACGCCCCCGAGATGCAGGCCATGCTGAAGCTGGTGAACGACTGGGATCCGCTGACCTATGTCGACCTGCACGTGACCGACGGCGCCATGTTCCAGCACGACGTCTCGATCCAGGTCGAGCCGGTCAACTCCGGCGACCTGGAGTTCCGCAAGGCCGGCCTGGCGCTGCGCACGAACGTCATCGCCGACATCACGAAGGAGGGCTCCTCGCCGCAGTCCTATTACATGTCCTTCGTGGAAAACGACAACCCGGCCTCGGGCTTCCGCAACACCGTCTACGAGCCGCGTTTTTCGACCGGCTATTTCCTGCTGCGTAACCGGATGTCCCTGCTGGTCGAGACCCATTCGTGGAAGGATTATCCGACCCGCGTGCGGATCACCCACAATGCCATCGTCTCGATCCTGAACCAGGTCGCGGCCCATGGCAAGGAATGGCAGCAGCTGGCCTTCGATGCCGACGCGCGCGCCACCCGCATTGCCGGCCAGCCGGTGGCCCTGAGCTATAAAACCACCGACAAGACCACGATGGTCGACTTCCAGGGCTATGCCTATACCCGCACCATGTCCGACGTATCCGGCATGATGATGACGCATTACGACGAGACCAGGCCGCAAGTCTGGCATGTGCCGCTGCGCGACGAGGTGGTCGACGACCTGCAGGTGAAGGCGCCGGGCGCCGGCTATGTGGTGCCGGCCGCGTTCGCGCAGATGGTCGCGGCCAGGCTGGTCCAGCACGGCATCGGCTTCCGCAAGCTGGACAGGGCGCTCGACCAGGTGAACGTAGAAACCTTCCGCGCCGACAAGGCGACCTTCTCCGCCGGCTCCTTCGAGTCGCACCAGCGCCTGACGGTACAGGGCACGTGGAAGCAGGAGCCGCGCGCGGTCGCCAAGGGATCCTTGTTCGTGCCCATCGCCCAGCCCAAGGCGCGCCTGGTGATGGCCCTGTTCGAACCGCAGGCGCCGGATTCGCTGCTGGCCTGGGGCGAGTTCAACAACGCCTTCGAGCGCAAGGAATACATGGAAGAGTACGTGGCCGAGGACGTCGCGCGCGAACAGATGGCGAAGGATCCGGCGCTGGCCGCGGAATTCCGCCGCAAGGTCGAGAGCGACGCCGCCTTCGCCAGGAATCCGCATGCGCGCCTGGAGTTCTTTGCGCGCCGCCATCCGTCCTGGGACGAGCGCCTGAACCTCTATCCGGTGATGCGTAGCGATACCGTTCTGTGATCTGATCTGTCGCAAGCGCCGGCCATTGCCCTGCAACTGCAGCCGGCGCGGCCGCTCTGATCCTGTATGGACGAGTCATCGATACGGGAGGCGGCAATGAATAAGGACATGAAGTGCTACCAGGACGCGGCAGGCTGGCGGGCGCGACGATCGTGAATCCGCCGGCCAGTTGCTCCATCGTCTGCTACCGCAGCCGGCGCGACCGGCTCGAGCGGCTGCTGGCCAGCGTCACCACCGCCAGGCCGGACTTGCTGGTCTACCTGGTCGACAACGCGCCGGCCGATACACTGCGCGCGCTGGCCGGGCGCTTCGGCGCGCACTACCGCCACCAGCCCGACAATCCCGGCTATGCCCGCGCCCACAACCTGGCGCTGCGCGACGCCATCGCCGCCGGCAGCGCCTACCACTTCGTGCTGCATGCGGACATCCAGATCCCGCTCGACGCCATCGGCAAGCTGCTGGCCTGGATGGAGCAGCATCCCGACGTCGGCCTGCTGGCGCCGCGCGTGCACTATCCGGACGGCCGCCTGCAGCCGCTGTGCAAGCTGCTGCCGCATCCGCTCGAACTGCTGGTGCGCCGCTTCTTTCCGCTGCTGCACAGTTCCAGCGGGCGGCTGGCGCGCTACGAGCTGCATGGCAGCGGCTATACCCGGGTAATGGACGTGCCGGCGCTGTCCGGCTGCTTTCTGCTGATGCGGATCGAGACCCTGCGGCGCGTCGGCCTGTTCGACGAGCGCTTCTTCCTGTATTTCGAGGATGTCGACCTGTCGCGCCGGGTCGGCCGGGTGGCGCGTACGGTGTTCGTGCCGCACGTGGCGGTGGTGCACGATTTCGGGAGGGGGTCTTACCGCGACTGGCGGCTGTTCCGGCACCACCTGGTGTCGGCGGCGCGCTACTTCAACAAATGGGGCTGGCTGCGCGACGAGGAGCGCGCCCGGATCAACGCACGCGCGCTGCGCGCCGCCAATCCGGAGCGCGCCGGCCAGCCAGGCGGGCGCCCGGCCGGCACCGACTTGCGCCCGTGATCAGCAGTTCTGCAGCGGACGGCGCGCGTACCAGCCGAAGACCAGGATCAGGAGGTAGCAGACGGCGGGCACGGCCAGCGACATGCGCAGGCTCGACATGTCGGCCGCGAAGCCGGTAATCAGGGGCACGACGGCACCGCCGACGATGGCCATGCAGATCAGTCCCGAGCCCTCCGCGGTGCGCTCGCCCAGGCCTTCGGAGGCGAGGGTGAAGATGGTCGGGAACATGATCGAATTGACCAGGCCGATCGCCAGCAGGGCCCAGCCCGAGACCGCGCCGGTGCTGCCGGCGGACACCAGCAGCAGCAGGGCGGCCAGGCCGCCGGCCACCGCCAGCACCTTGCCCGGCGAGCAGATACGCAGTACGTAGGCGCCCAGGAAGCGGCCGACCATCGCACCGCCCCAGTACAGCGGCACGTGCTTGCCGGCAGCCTCGGCGCCCAGGCCCAGCACGTCGGTCTGCATCAGGTAGTTGACGATCAGCGAGCCGACCGCCACTTCGGCGCCGACGTAGAGGAAGATGCACAGGGTGCCGAAGGCGAAGCGCGGACGCTGCAGCAGGCCGAAGGCGTTCAGGATGCTGCCTTGCGGGCTGGTGTGCTCGGCCAGCTTCTTGCGGTTGGCCCAGACCATGGCCGCCACGAGGGCCAGCGCGATCGCCAGGCCGATATAGGTGTGGACCACGACCTGGCTCTCGGCCGCGCGGTAGGCCGCCAGCTGGATGGCGGACAGGGTCGCCTGGTCGACCTTGGCCAGCGAACCGAGGATCAGGATCGCGCCGACGTAGGGGAAGACGGTGGTGCCGAGCGAGTTGAAGGCCTGGGCGAAGGTCAGGCGGCTGCTGGCCGTCTGCGGTGCGCCCAGCATCGAGATCAGCGGATTGGCCACCACCTGCACGATGGTGATGCCGGAGGCCAGCACGAACAGGGCCAGCAGGAAGGCGCCGAACAGGCTCGACGAAGCCGCCGGGATGAACAGCAGGCAACCGGCCGTCATGGTCAGCAGGCCGACCACGGCGGTGCGCATATAGCCGATGCGGCGCACGATCGATGCCGCCGGCAGCGAGACGATGAAGTAGGCGGCAAAGAAGGCCGACTGCACCAGCATTGCCTGGGCATAGCTGAGGGTGAACAGGTCTTTCAGTTTCGGGATGATGACGTCGTTCAGGCTGGTGATGCCGCCGAAGATGAAGAACAGGGCGAACACGAAGACGCGCAGGCTGGCGACATTGGCGTTGACGGGGGCGTCGCTTTGCGCAGCGCCGGCAGGATGGCCGATTTGCATAAGAGTAGTCCAGGTGGGTTGATGCGGCAGGTAGGAATATTACATCGCATTCGCGCGAAAAACCCGCCTGGGCGTATGAAAGCTACAGGTTTCCTGCATCTGGTTCGCATGCTAATCTGGCAATCTTAACGATGGAGAATGTCATGCCCATAATGAAGCGCCTTTTCCTTGCCGCCGCCCTGATGGGCGCACTGGGCCCCGCGGCCGCCCAGGACAAGCCTGCCGTGACCTACGATGCCGACCTGGCGAAATCGCTCGGCGCCAACGACATGGGCATGCGCAACTACGTGCTCGTCATCCTGAAGACCGGGCCGAACAAGATGACGGATGCGGAAGGCCGCAAGAAGATGTTCGCGGGGCACTTCGCGAACATCCAGCGCCTGGCTGCCGAGAAGAAGCTGGTGCTGGCCGGACCGCTGGACGGGGTCGAGGGACGGCGCGGCATCTTCGTCTTCAACACGCCGGACATCGAGGAAGCGAAGAAGCTCGTCGCCACCGATCCGGTGATCGTGAATGGCGAGATGGTGGCGGAGTACCACAAGTTCTTCGCCTCGGCGGCGCTGATGGCGGTAAACGATATCCACGCGAAAATCCAGAAACCGAAGGACTGAAGACATGAAAAAGCGCCGGCGGGACTAACCCGGCCGGCGCTTGCGTACGCGTTCCGCCGATGCGAATTACAGGAACTTGTACTTCGCGCGCAGGTAGAACATGCGGCCCAGCGGATTGCCGTACTGCGGATCGTAGCCGACCTGGAAGCCCTGGTCGTTACGTGAGCTTGGCGGGTCCTGGTTCAGCAGGTTCTTGATGCCGAACGCCACGTCCACGGCCTTGATCGGGCTCCAGACCAGCTGGGTGTCGAAGGTGCTGCTCGACGACACGTGGCGGACCGGGAGGTAGTCCGGACCGATCAGGTCGGCGTTCGTATAGTCCTGGTAGCCGGCCGTGTAGTTGTGCGTCAGGGACGCGGTCCATGCGCCATGCTTCAGGCTGAAGGTCAGGATGTGGCGCCAGCGCGGAGTCGCACCGAAGTCCTCATACTTGCCGAGATCGCTGACACTGGCCACGCCCGCATACTGGTAACCGTGCTTCAGATAGTAGGTGCCATCCATGTTGACGCCGAAGGTACCGATGTCGGCGAAGTTCTGCTTGTAGTTCAGGTTCAGGTCCAGGCCCGAAGCGAAGAAGCGCGACGAGTTGGCGTAAGGCAGATCGACAAAGGCCAGCGGGAAGTCCGGATTGGTGCTGCCCTGGATCGTGTTGCTCTTGTTGAGCAAGGTCGGATCGAGGAAAGGCTTGCCGGTCGAATCCAGCGGCAGGGTCTTCGGATCGACGCGCCAGTAATTGGCCTGGTACACCGCCGGATTGCCGAGCACGCCGATCTCCGAGGTCTGGACAATCGAATTGTTGATCTTGGTGTTCCAGTAGTCGAGCGAGCCGCTGATGTGCTGCGTCGGCTGGAACACCATACCCAGCGAGTACTGCTTCGATTTTTCCGGCTGCAGGTTTCGATTGCCGCCGCGCGCAGCGCTCAGCTGCACGTTGCACTCGTCCTCGAGCGCGCCGACCGGGTTGACGCTCTTGATCGGCTGGCCGCCCGGGCAGCGCACCGGATCGCTGAAGCTGCCGTTGGTGTTCTGGCCATACGAGTACGGCAGCAGGTTCTGGTACAGGGTCGGCGCGCGGAAGCCTTCGGCGAAGGAGCTGCGCACCATGATTTCCTTGATCGGCTGCCAGCGCAGCGAGACCTTCGGGCTGACCTGGGAGAACGAGGTGCCGAAGTCGTTCTTGTACTTGTCGTAGCGCGCCGCCATGTCGAGGTCGAGATGGGTGTACAGCGGCACCGACACTTCGGAGTAGGCCGAGTAAACCTTGCGGCTGCCGGTCACGCCCGGCACCGGGCCGTTGCCGCCGACCTGGTCGCCGGAAGCGAGGGCATCGGACGACACCTGCTCCAGCTTTTCGTGGCGCATGTCGACGCCAACCGCGAAACCGAGCGCGCCGTACGGCAATTGCATCAGTTCCTTGGATACGCGGGCATCGAATTCCTGGGCGGTCGAGGTCGCGCTGTTTTCCATGCCGGTCAGGCGCGCGCCCTGCAGCGCCGACAGGCTGTTCGCATCCTGATCGCCGAACACGTTAATGGAGCCGGCGGCGATCAGCGGGGTCAGCTTGGCATAGCTGTACTGGCCGTCGCCGAACGAGATCACGCCTTCGTTCTTGGAGTACGAGATGGCAGTATCGTAGTCCCAACCGGCGATGGTGCCGCGCGCGCCGACCAGGAAACGTGTATTGGTGGTGTCGGTGATGTCGGCACGACCGCCGCCGGCCACGGTACGCCAGGTACCGCTCATCGGACCGACCGGGGTGACGGCGGTGTCGGCGGCGAGCACCGAGCCGTCCGGCATGGTCATGCCTTTCGGCAGCGTGATGCTCTTCGGATAGAAGCGGCCGTTCGCCGGGTAGATCATCGGCTTGGTGTAAGGCGCCGGCGAGTAGTGGGCCGTGGTCTCGTCCTTGGTGCGGATGGCTTCGGCGTACAGCTGGTTGTCCTCATTCAGCTGCAGCACGCCGCGCGCGACGACGTTGTCGTGCTTGGCCTTCGGGATCAGGTCGATGAAGCGCACATAATCGGTGCCGCACTTGGTCGGGCTGCCGATCGGGATCAGCGCGAAGGCAGCGTTGTCGCAGTTCTTGTAACGGAAAGGATTGACGTTGGTATAGCTGTTGCCGTTGCTATCCGTGAAGTTGAAGTTGGGGATACCGTTGCGTGGCGAATTCTTGATCAGGCCGAGGTCCGGACGCACGCCGGTGCTGGCGTAATCGCGCTGGGTAGCCTTGAGCGCCTCGTCGGTCTCGTGGTTCGCGCTCAGCAGGATGTTGAAGCCCTGGGTCGACAGGTCGCCGTAGCCGCCGGTGAAATTGAAGCTGCGGGTGTTGCCGCCGCCTTTCTGGACCTTGGTGTCGTAGGCTGAGACTTCCGCGCCCTGGTAGTCCTTCTTGAGGATGAAGTTGATCACGCCGGCGACCGCATCGGCGCCATAGATTGCCGATGCGCCGTCGCGCAGCACCTCGACGCGTTCGATCGCCGACAGCGGAATCGAGTTCAGGTCGACCGGGCTGCTGCCGAAGGCGTAGTTGGCGACGCGGCGACCGTTGAGCAGCACCAGCGTGTACTGCGGGCCGAGGCCGCGCAGGTTGGCGGTCGATGGATTGCCGGTCGAACCGACGTTTTGCGCCAGCACGCCGCCACCGAAGTTCGACGGGATCAGGCCCACCAGGTCCTGGGCCGTGGTGGCGCCGGTGCGCTCGAGGTCGGCGTGGGTCAGCACCGAGATCGGCAGGGCGGTCTCGGATTCGGTGCGCTTGATCGCCGAGCCGGTGACTTCGACCCGCTGCATGGCCGGTGCGGGAATGCTTGCCGTCGTATCCTGAGCCGCTGCCGGCAAGGCGAGCAGGCCGACGCCGGCGGCGATACCGCTCGAATAGATTACTCGCAGCGAGCGCGCGAGCATTGTCTCCTTGAACATACTGTTCCTTTCTTTTTTTATGAAGATCTGCGCGAGCACCAGCACCTATACGAGCACCGGGCTCAATGCAGGACACATCCGTTCCGGGTAGAAACGGAAGTGGCAAGCATCTGAACATATGCATATATGAGCGTCAACACGAGGAAAGGGTTATTACCAAGATGTAATCTAGCGACGGCAGCCGCGCTCATCTGGCTTGGCCATAACCGTCTTCAGGATCAGCGCCTGGCGCGATCGGCGACGTCGAAGATGAAAAAGAAAAACGCGCCGAACAGTAGGCTCGCCTTCTGCTGGGCATTTCACTCGGCACGGGAGTGAACTGTAATCGGATATTCGAAAATTTCGATTAAAAACCCGCAGATTATCCGTTTTTCATTGCCGATCCAATCACGCATACTCACTCCATCGCATCGAACAAGTAGCGGACAGGCGAAAACGATGCAGAGACCGATATATCGACGCAGTCGATGATGATCAAGGAGGAGCGAGCCATGTATCTGATTTCCCTGGGCGCCGGCATCCTGGCAGGCGTGCTCTACGGTTTGATCAATGTGCGTTCGCCGGCGCCGCCGGCCATCGCCCTGATCGGCCTGCTGGGCATGCTGGTCGGCGAGCAGATCGTACCGGTCGCCAAGCGCGTGATCGAAGGCGCACCGTTGACCCGCGCCTGGTTTGCCAGCGAATGCCAACCGAAGATTACCGGCCTGAACCCCAGCGCCGACAAGAATGCCGACGGCGAATCCCGCCAGGCCTGAACCATCATTCATACACAAAGGAGTACGACATGAACAACCCGAAACTGGAAGTCCTGACCCCGCAAAACTCGCAACTGATCATCATCGACCACCAGCCGCAGATGGCCTTCGGCGTGCAGTCGATCGACCGCCAGACCCTCAAGAACAACGTGGTCGGCCTGGCCAAGGCGGCCAAGGCCTTCGGCATCCCGACCGTGATCACCACCGTCGAATCCGATTCCTTCTCCGGCAAGACCTATCCGGAAATCCTGGACGTGTTCCCGGACCACCCCATCCTCGAGCGCAGCTCGATGAACTCCTGGGACGACCAGAAAGTGCGCGACGCTCTCGCTCGCAATGGCCGCAGGAAGATCATCGTGGCCGGCCTGTGGACCGAAGTCTGCAACACCACCTTCGCCCTGTCCGCCATGCTGGAAGGCGACTACGAGATCTACATGGTGGCCGATGCCTCGGGCGGCACCTCGAAGGATGCCCACGACTTCGCGATGCAGCGCATGGTGCAGGCCGGCGTGGTCCCGGTGACCTGGCAGCAGGTACTGCTGGAGTGGCAGCGCGACTGGGCCCACCGCGACAGCTATGATGCAGTGATGAAGATCGTCACCGAGCACTCGGGTGCCTACGGCATGGGCGTCGACTATGCCTACACCATGGTGCACAAGGCGCCGGCGCGCAACCAGGGCCGCAACGACGTGCTGGCGCCCGTCCCGGCGGCAGTCCGCTGATCCCGATCCGCTAATTCGCCCAGGAGAAGAAGCATGCAAGCACAGTCCACCACCCGCAAGGCGCCGGCGCTCATCCTCGTCAACGGCAGGTTCGCCACCCTCGACCGCGAACGGCCCTCGGTGAGCGCGGTGGCGATCCGCGACGGCCGCTTCCTGGCCGTCGGCGATGCCGAAGAGGTGATGCGCTACCGGGAGCAGGGCAGCCAGGTGATCGATTTGAACGGCCGCACCGTGATCCCCGGCCTGAACGATTCGCACCTGCACCTGATCCGTGGTGGACTGAACTACAACCTCGAGCTGCGCTGGGAAGGCGTGCCGTCCCTGGCCGACGCACTGCGGATGCTGAAGGAGCAGGCCGAGCGCACCCCGAATCCGCAGTGGGTGCGGGTGGTGGGCGGCTGGAGCGAATTCCAGTTTGCCGAGCGCCGCATGCCGACCCTCGACGAGATCAACGCCGCCGCGCCGGATACGCCGGTGTTCATCCTGCACCTGTACGACCGCGCGCTGCTGAACCGCGCCGCCCTGCGCGCCGTCGGCTACACCAGGGACACGCCGAATCCACCGGGCGGCGAGATCCAGCGCGACGCGGCCGGCAACCCGACCGGCATGCTGATCGCGCGGCCGAACGCGATGATCCTGTACGCGACTTTGGCCAAGGGGCCGAAGCTGCCCTACGACCTGCAGGTGAATTCGACGCGCCAGTTCATGCGCGAGCTGAATCGCCTCGGCATCACCAGCGCGATCGACGCCGGCGGCGGCTTCCAGAACTACCCCGAGGATTATTCCGTCATCGAGGAGCTCGACCGGAACGAGCAGCTCACCATCCGCATCGCCTACAACCTGTTCACCCAGAGCAAGGGCCAGGAGCTGGAAGACTTCCGGCGCTGGACGAAGATGGTGGCGCCGGGCCAGGGCAGCGACTACTACCGCCACAACGGCGCCGGCGAGATGCTGGTGTTTTCGGCGGCCGACTTCGAGGACTTCCTGGAACCGCGCCCGGAACTGGCGGCCGGCATGGAGGACGAACTCGAAAAAGTGGTCCGCCACCTGGTGGCGAGTCGCTGGCCCTTCCGCCTGCACGCGACCTATGACGAATCGATCACCCGCATGCTGGACGTGTTCGAGAAGGTGAACCGCGAGATTCCCTTCGACGGCCTGCACTGGATGTTCGACCATTGCGAGACCATCAGCCAGAAGAATATCGAGCGCGTAAAAGCGCTGGGCGGCGGCATCGCGATCCAGCACCGCATGGCTTTCCAGGGCGAGTACTTCGTCGACCGCTACGGCAGCGAGGCCGCGAAAGCCACGCCGCCGGTGAGGCAGATGCTGGAGACGGGCGTGCCGGTGGGCGCCGGCACCGATGCGACCCGCGTCGCCAGCTACAACCCGTGGACGGCGCTGTACTGGCTGGTGTCGGGCCGCACCGTCGGCGGCCTGCAGCTGTACGGACCCGAGGGCCAGCTGCCGCGCGAAGTCGCGCTCGAACTGTGGACCTCGGGCAGCGCCTGGTTCTCGAACGAGCAGGGACGCAAGGGCAGGATCCGGGAAGGCATGCTGGCCGACCTGGTGGCCTTGTCGGACGATTTCTTCAGCGTGCCGGAAGAGGACATCAAGGCGATCGAATCGGTGCTGACCGTGGTCGGCGGCAAGGTCGTGTATGGCGCCGCCGAGTTCACGAGCCTGGGACCGCCGCCGATTCCCGTGCTGCCCGAGTGGTCGCCGGTACAGAAGGTCACCGGCCACTGGCGCCGTGCCGCGCCCAGCCGCAGCAATCGCACGCTGCGCTGGCCCACCAGTGCAGCGGTCCCTGCGGCGTGCACGCCCACCAGCACGACAAGGCGCGCAAGTCGAATGTGCCGGTATCAAGCTTCGGCGCATTCTGGGGCGCCTTCGGCTGCAGCTGCTTCGCGTTCTGAGGTCCGCCATGCAGACCCCACAATTCCAGCGCCTGCAGGGCGCCAGCCTGGGCTTCCTGGCGGGCTATGTCGATACCCTCGGCTTCATCGCCCTGTTCGGCCTCTTCACCGCCCACGTCACCGGCAACTTCGTGCTGATCGCGGTGTCGCTGGCCGACACCAGGCAGACGCCCTCGCTATTGAAGCTGCTGGCCTTCCCGGCCTTCATCCTGGGCGTGGCCGCCGCCAGGCTGCTGGTGGCGCGCTGCGAACGGCGCGGCGTGCCTGCTACCAGGCCGGTCTACCTGCTGCAACTGGTGCTGCTGCTGGGTTTCATGGTGTGCGGGATCCTGGCGGAGCCGGTCGGCAAGAGCGTCGGCGCGCTGGCGATGGCGGCGGGCCTGTTCGGCGCCGCGGCGATGGGCGCCCACAGCGCCGCCGGCAAGCTGCTGCTGACCCACCTGGCGCCGACCTCGATGATGACCGGGAACGTGACCCAGCTGGTGATCGATGCCGTCGACTGGCTGCGCGGCGCCGCCGACGCCACGGTCCGTACGCGCTGCGCCAAGTTCTTCTGGACCATCCTGGCCTTTGCGGTCGGCTGCTGCCTCGCCGCCTTCGCCTACCTGGCGGTGGGATTCATGGCACTGATCGTGCCGGTGGCGATTCTCTTCCTGCACCTGTGGCTGCCGGAGCCGGAGGCGACGGCGCAGAAGGCAGCTTAAGGCGTGCGCAGCAGGATGGTCCTGACCTGCCCATCGGCGCCGGGCAGCAGCTGGTACAGCCGGTCGAATTCGTCGTCGAGGATGTCGCTGCCGGGCGCGCCGCCGAACAGCTTCACCAGTTCCGGCAGCGTGTTCGAGTGGCCGACCACCAGCACCGCGCCGCCCAGACCGCGCACCTTCTCGACCAGCGCCTTGGGTGCGCGCGGATCATAGAGTTGAACCGTCAGGCCGGTCTGCTGCGCCAGCGGCGCCGCGGTTTGCTGGGTACGCGCGGTGGGCGTGCTGAAGATGGCCGTGATGCCGGCGTGGCGCAGGATGGCGGCGATGTGTTGCGCGCGCAGCCGGCCCTGCGGCGTCAGGTCGGGATCCTTGCCCTCAGCCATCTTCTCGGCGTGGCGCACGAGGTAGATGGCGGATGGTTCCGCCGCCGCCAGGCCGGGCAGCAGGGACAGGGCCGCCAGCGCGGCGCACAGCAAACGGCGGAACAGGGGCATGGTGAGCGCTTTCTTTTTTATAAGGGCTGCAGCGGAATGGTGCCGGGAACGCTGGTCGGTGTCGAGCACGGCTCCTCGTCGAAGGCGATGTCGCCGTCCGGATTGGCGATGCCGTCGGTCTTCAGGTCGACGAAGCCGAACATGTCCCTATCCATCAAGTGCGACGGTACCACCGTGCTCAGGGAGGAGAAGATGTTCTCGACCCGGCCCGGATGCTTCTTTTCCCACTCGCGCAGCATGGCCTTGATCTGCTTGCGCTGCAGGTTTTCCTGCGAGCCGCAGAGGTCGCAGGGAATGATCGGGAAGCCTTTGACTTCCGCATAGCGCTCGGTGTCCGCTTCCTTCACGTAGGCGAGCGGGCGGATCACCATGTGCTTGCCGTCGTCGGAGACCAGCTTGGCCGGCATGCCCTTGATCTTCGCGCCGAAGAACATGTTCAGGAAGAAGGTCTCGAGGATGTCGTCGCGGTGGTGGCCGAGGGCGATCTTGTTGCAGCCGAGCTCGTCCGCCACGCGATACAGGATGCCACGCCGCAGGCGCGAGCACAGCGAACAGGTGGTCTTGCCCTCCGGGATCAGGCGCTTGACGATGCTGTAGGTGTCCTGGTTCTCGATGTGGTACGGGACGCCCAGCTTGTCCAGGTAGGCCGGCAGCACCTCGGCCGGGAAGTTCGGCTGTTTCTGGTCGAGGTTCACCGCGACGATCTCGAAATTGATCGGCGCGCGCTCGCGCAGGGTCATCAGGATGTCGAGCAGGGCATAACTGTCCTTGCCGCCGGACAGGCAGACCATCACCTTGTCGCCGTCCTCGATCATGTTGAAATCGCCGATCGCCTGGCCGACCAGGCGGCACAGGCGCTTGTGCAGCTTGTTGTTCTCGTACGCTTGCTTTTCGGCCTGCTTGTCGGCCACTTCCAATACTTCACTCATGCTTCATCCTTGATCTGGAATACTTCGACGCCGACGCCTTCGCAGTCGGGGTACACGTCCGGCTTCATCGTCGACACGCCGGCGGCGCGCACGCGCGGGTGGGCCAGCATGGCCTTGACCACGTCGTCGCACAGGGTTTCCTGCAGGTGGACGTGGCCTTGCGCGATGCGCCTGGCGATGGTTTCGCGCATGAAGTCGTAGTCGACCACTTCGTGCAGCTGGTCGTCCTTCGGGGTCGACATCGCCAGCGGAATGTAAAGCTCGACGTTGATCAGGACGCGCTGCTCGCCCTTCTTCTCGAAGTCGTGCACGCCGATGTTGATCATGACTTCGTAATTGCGCAGGAACAGGCGGCGGCAATCGCGCAGCTGCGGGTGGGACAGGGCGGACAACATAGAAACCTTTTATTTAGTTAAAAACATCACGTCGCGGTTCAGCGGCATCAGGTGCTGGCCGCCATCGACCAGCAGGGTGGTGCCGGTCAGGGCGCGCGCATTCGCCGCATAGCAGACGGCGTCGACGATGTCCTGCGGGGTGGACGAGCGCCCCAGCGGCGTGACGGTATGGGCGCGCTCGAAGCCGTCCCCGGTCTGGTCGCCGGACACCATCGTGATGCCGGGGGCGACGCCGACCACGCGCAGCTTCGGCGCCAGGGCCTGGGCCAGCATCGTCGTCGCCGTGAGCAGTGCCGATTTGGACAGCGTGTACGACAAAAAATCCGGGTTGAGATTGTACAGTTTCTGGTCGAGCAGGTTGACCACCACGGCCTGGCCGCCTTCCGGCACCAGCGCATGCAGTTCCTGCGCCAGCAGCAGCGGCGCGGCCACATTGCACTGCATGTGGACGGCCAGCAGGCTCGGCGAGAAGGCGTCGGGCTTGTCGTATTCGAACAACGAAGCGTTGTTCACGATGCAATCCAGGCCGCCCAGCAGGTGGACCGTTTCGCGCGGCAGTTCGCGCACGGCATGCTCGTTCGCCAGGTCGGCATGTAGCGCCACGGCGTGCCGGCCCAGCGCGCGGATCGCGTGCACGACTTCTTCGGCCTCGGCCTGCGAAGTGCGGTAATGGACGGCCACGTCCCAGCCGGCACCCGCCATGCCGAGCGCGATTTCGCGCCCGATGCGGCGTCCGGCGCCCGTCACCAGGGCCACGCGGGCGCGGCCGGCGTGAGGCGGAAGGTCCTTGGAAGCGGTGTCTGTCATGTTCTACGTGATATGTCCTACAATGACCGGATGTCTCTACCCGTACCGAATAGCGACGCGCTGGCCGCGTCCGAAGCCCTGCAGCGCCTGATCGCTGCCGAGATCGCCGAACAAGGCGGCGCCATCCCGTTTTCGCGTTTCATGGAACTCGCGCTGTATGCGCCCGGCCTGGGTTACTACAGCGGCGGCGCGGCCAAGCTGGGCAGGGACGGCGACTTTACCACCGCGCCCGAGATCAGTCCGCTGTTCGGCGCCACGCTGGCGCGGGCAAGCGCCGCTATTATGGCCCAAAGTGGCCCCAACATCATCGAATTCGGCGCCGGCACCGGCAAGCTGGCGCGCGACGTGCTCACCGCGCTGGGCGAGATGGGCGTGGCCGTCGACAGCTATACGATCATCGAACTGTCCGGCGAGCTGCGGGCGCGCCAGCAGGACGCCTTGAAGGATTTCCCCCAGGTGCGCTGGCTGAACGGTTTCCCGGATAGTTTCCACGGCGTGGTGCTGGCCAACGAGGTGCTGGACGCCATGCCGGTCGAGCTGGTCGTGAAGGAGGGCACGGGCTGGGCCCGCCAGTACGTCACCATCGCCGACGGCGCCTTCACCCTGATTCCGGGCCGGATCGATGCCGCGCTGCAGGAGCAGATCGCGCGCCAGATTCCCGGTGCCGATCTCCTGCAGGACGGTTACCTGACCGAAATCCATCCGGTCGCCTGCGGCTTCATGCGCTCGCTGGCGCAGATGTTCGAGAACGGGAAGGGCGCGGCGCTGCTGTTCGACTACGGCTTCCCGGCCCACGAATATTATTTCGACGAGCGTACCGGCGGCACCCTGATGTGTCACTACCGCCACCATGCGCACCCGGATCCCTTCTACCTGCCGGGCCTGCAGGACATCACCGCCCACGTCGACTTCACCGCCATGGCCCTGGCCGCGCAGGATGCCGGCCTGGACGTGCTCGGCTACATGAACCAGGCCTCCTTCCTGCTGGCGGCCGGCATCGGCGAACTGCTGCTGCGCACCGATCCCGAGGATGCGCTGCGCTACCTGCCGCAGTCGAAGGCGGTGCAGAAACTGGTGTCGCCGGCCGAGATGGGTGAACTGTTCAAGGTGCTGCTGGTCGGTAAAGGTGTGGAACTCGATCAAGCGATCGTCCGCAGCGACCGCTCGCATAAGCTGTAATTTTGACATCTTGCGCTCAGGATACAAACCCGGCTATGCTGTGCTGCCGCTTTGTTTGGCATACTCCGACCTATGGCCAAGATCCACACACACTATGACAACCTGAAGGTGTCGCGTCATGCGCCGCAGGAAGTCATTCGTGCGGCCTACAAGGCGCTGAGCCAGAAATACCATCCCGACAAGAATCCTGACGACGAGCGCGCCGCCCGCATCATGGCGATCGTCAATACCGCCTACAACGCCCTGTCCGACCCCGTGCGCCGCAAGGAGCACGACGACTGGATCGCCTCGGAAGAGTGGGAAGTCGAGTGGCTGGAAAGCAGCCATGGCGAAGACGGCCGCGAAAGGCCGCGTGGCGAAGCGCAGTGGGAGCCGCGCCAGGTCGCGGCGCCGGCGCGCTGGCGCTTCCTGCTGGCGCCGCGCTGGTGGGGCGGGATGCTGGCCTTCTTCGCGGCCGGCGTCGGGCTGACCGCGCTGATGGTCGATCCGCCCAAGGTATTGCCCGCGGCCCTGGCCTGGGCCGGCAAGCCCCCCGCGGCGGCCGCCGTCACGCCGAATTCGCCGCCCGACCCACTGGGCGCCGATGCCAGCAACGACGGTTGGGCCCGTCCCGCCGGCCAGTCCGACGTCCCGCCCGACATCAAGGCCCTCGGCGTGACCCAGCTGGTGGTGCCGGCGCGCGCGCCCGACTGCGATACCGATCTGCAGAGCCAGGTCTCGCCGAACGGCGATCCGTGGCCCGCCCAGTCCGGCTACATCGACAGTTTCCCGGTCGGCAACCAGGGCGAGGAAATGCAGATACTCATCGACAACAGCAACAATCCCTCGCCGGTGCTGGTCAAGGTCTACGACCTGGACCGCCGCTCGAACGTGCGCCATGCCTATGTGCTGGGACGCGCCAGGTTCCTGGTCGACAAGCTCTCGGCCGGCAAGTACGAGGTGCGCTACCAGAACATCCTGGTGGGCGGTTCGCGCGCCGAATGCGTGAACGGCCGCCGTTCCTCGATCCGCCAGGCCGCCACGAATCGATAAGTGTGGTTTTCTGAGACAGTTCATGCGGCTGCTCAGCCGTGAGTAAGTATTTTGTTCCCTGGACGTAATATACTCGGACAAGCACGGGCCCATGCAGCCCACCCGCCCAACGCAGGCAGACACGGAAAAAAACCGGGATATGAACGAACTAGACGGGCTGACCGCCCTGATCATCGAGCCGCATGCCGGGATGCGCGCGACGATCCATAACATGCTGACAATGTGCGGCCTGAACAAGGTCGACCACGCGGGCAGCTCCAACCAGGCGGTCAAGCATCTCGGCCTCAAGCAGTACGACCTGGTGCTGTGCGAATACGCGCTGGAGGGCGGCCAGGACGGCCAGCAGCTGCTGGAAGACGTGCGCCACCACAAGCTGATGCCGCTGGCGACCATGTTCTTCATGGTGACCGCCGAAGGCGACTACGGCAAGGTCGTCAGCGCCGCCGAACTCGGCCCCACCGACTACATCCTCAAACCCTTCACCGCCGACCGCCTGCTCGAGCGCATCGCCCGCGCCCTGGACAAACGCAACGTCTTCCTGCCGGTGTACGAGCTGATGGAATCCGGCAGCCAGCGCGAAGCGATCGAGGCCTGCATCGAGGGCGAGGAAAAGCATCCGCGCCACGCGATCGACTTCATGCGCCTGCGCGCCGAGCTGCACATGTTCCTGGGCGAGGCCGAGCTGGCCGAACCGATCTACCGCCGCCTGGTCGAGGCCAAGGCGATCGCCTGGGCGCGGCTGGGCCTGGCCAAGACTTTGTACCTGCGCGAGCGCTTCCACGAAGCCCAGGAGCTTCTCGAGGACCTGGTCGAGACCAACAAGAACTTCGTCGACGCCTACGACTGGCTGGCCCGCATCCACGAGGCGGTCGGCGCGCTGGACAAGGCGCAGTCGGTGCTGAGCGATGCGGTGGCGGTGTCGCCGCATGCGGTGCGGCGCCTGCGCAAGCTGGGCGAGACGGCCCTCGAGGCGGGTGACACCGACACCGCCGAGAAGGTGCTCAAGCAGGTGGTCAGCAAGGCCAAGTATTCCGAATTCCGCGACCCCCAGGACCATGTGCGCCTGGTGCAGACCCTGGTGCGCAAGGGCGATCCGGTGCAGGCGGCGGCCGTGATCCGCGACCTCGACAAGTCGATGGCCTTCCAGAAGGGCACTGCGCTGTGCAGCGCGATCGCGTCCAGCATGGTGCATGAATACACCGGCAACGAGCCGCGCCTGAACGAGTCGCTGCTGGCCGCGCTGGCCGCCAGCAAGGACGCGCCGACGCTGGCGTCGGACCTGAAGCTGGAACTGGCGCGGGTGGCGATCGAGAACGACATGGAAGAGGGCGCGGCCGAGGTGATGCGCGAGGTGATGCGCAATGCCCAGAACGGCGACGCCATGGGCCGCGCGATGGCGGTGTTCGAGAAAGCCGGCCGCGCCGACCTGGCCCAGCAGCTGGCGCGCGAGAGCCGCCAGCAGGTGGTCGACCTGGTCGCCGGCGGCGCCTCCAAGGCGAAGGAGGGCGACTTCAAGGGCGCGGTGGCGCTGATGCATGAGGCGGTCGCCAAGCTGCCGGACAATCCGCAGGTGGTGTTCAACGCGGCGCTGGCGGTGCTCAAATGCCTCGACAACGGCGGCTGGGACGAGCGCCTCGGCCAGCAGGCGATCGCCTACATCGCCGGCGTGCGCCGCCTCGATCCGGTCAACCCGAAGCTGCCGGCCCTGGCCGGCCTGCACCAGCAGGTGCTGAGGAAATACAACAAGGGGCCGCGCGCCTCGCAGCAAAAGAAAGCCGGATAAGTTTCCATGAAAGCAGTACCCCTTGCGCCACTGGCGCCGGACGACATCCCCGATGGCCGCCGGGTCCGCGCCGCCCTCCTGAACAAGGTCTGCGGCGACGAAGACATGTTCGCGCTCGGCAGCTCGGTCGCGCGCGTGGTGCAGATGGCCTCCTCGGACGACGAAGGCACCCATGCGCTGGCCTATTACGTGCTGTCCGACGTCGCCCTCACCCAGCGCATCCTGCGCCTGGCGAATACGGTCAAGTACCGCACCGCTTCCGGCACCGCCGTCACCACGATCTCGCGCGCCATCTCCCTGCTGGGCTTCGACAACGTCAAGACCACCGCCCTGGCCATGCTGCTGGTGGACGCCCTCGCCAGCAGCGAGCATGCCTGGAGCGTGCGGGTGGAGCTGGAAGCCTCGCTGTGCGCCAGCCTGGTCGGGCGCGAGATGGCGCGCCACAGCTTTTACCAGGGCGCCGAGGAAGCCTCGATCGGCGCCCTGTTCAAGAACCTGGGTCCGCTGCTGGTGGCCTCCCATGAGCATGAGCGCTACCGCGAGATCAAGGCCCTGGTGGCCTCGGGCAAGCACAGGCTGGCGCAGGCGGCCCAGATGATCATCGGCTGCAGCTACGACGCGCTGTCGGAGGCGGTGCTGGGCGAGTGGAAGATCCCGGACGTGATCATGCGCGCCCAGCGCCCGCTGCCGGAGGGCACGCTGAAGGTGGCGCTCAACCGCGGCGAATGGATGCGCCAGGTGGCTTCGTTCAGCCTGGACGTGGCGCGCCTGCTGGCGGCGCCCGGCGAACCGGCCGGGACGCCGGAGGCCCAGGCCCTGCTGGCGCGCTACGGCCATGCGCTGAACATCGACGCCACCCAGCTCGGCGAGCTGTTCGCCGCGGTGGCCCAGGAGATGACCGCCCTGCTGGAGAGCATGAACCTGGAGCCGGTGCGCCGCCGCGAAGAGCCGGAAGGCGACGGCCTGCCCAACGTGCTGCTGCTGGCGACCCTGGGCGCCGGCGAGGAAGCGCAGGGCAGCTACCCGAGCGGCAAGCCGAAGAACGCGCGCGAGCTGCTGCTGGCCGGGGTCCAGGACGTGACCCAGATGCGCGCCTCCGGCCAGCACAAGGTCAACGACGTGGTCCTGGCCGTGCTGGAGACGCTGTACACGGCGCTGGGCTTCCGCTTCGCCACCGTGGTCCTGAAGGACGCTCGGCTCGGCCAGTACCGCGCCCGCGTGTCCTTCGGCGCCGACAAGGCCGCCACCCAGGCCGGCTTTGCCTTCCCGGCGGCGCCGGCCAGCGGCAGCGCCAGCCGGGATCTGTTCTTTCTGGCGATGGCGAACGACGCCGACCTGATGATCTCGGATGCCTCCAGCCCGAAGATCCGCGACCTGCTGCCGGCCTGGCACCGCCAGTTGCTGCCGGATGCGAAAAGCTTCATCGTGCTGCCGCTGGTGGTGGGACAGGCCCAGCTCGGCCTGTTCTATGCCGACCGCACCCAGACCGCGCCGGAAGGCGTGCCGCCGGACGAGACTTCGCTGATCAAGGCGCTCAAGGGCCAGGTACTGGCTGCGCTTGCGCCCTGACGAAGTCGCCGAATTCGCGCGCCGGCATCGGCCGTCCGAACAGGAAACCCTGGGCTTCGTCGCTGCGCTTGTCGCGCAGGAAGCCCCATTGCGCCGGCGTCTCCACCCCTTCCGCCACCACCGATAGCCCGAGCGAGTGCGCCAGCCCGATGGTCGCGCCGACGATCGCGGCGTCGTTCGGGTCGTGCTCGATGTCCTTCACGAAGCCGCGGTCGATCTTGATGCGGTCGATCGCGAACAGCTTCAGGTAGGCCAGCGAGGAATAGCCGGTGCCGAAATCGTCGATCGCCAGCTTGAAGCCGCGCGCACGCAGCTGGCGCAGCAGGGCGCGGGTGTTTTCCGGGTCGCGCATGGCGGCCGTCTCGGTGATCTCCAGTTCCAGCCGCGACGGGTCGATCGGGTGCTCGATCAGCAGCTGGTCGAGGCGCGCCAGCAGGGCGCCGCCGCCGAACTGGCGCGCCGACAGGTTGACCGCCAGGCGCAGCCCGCCCAGGCCCTCGCGCTGCCATTCCATCAGCAGGGCCATGGCGCGTCCCAGCACCCAGTCGCCGAGCGGCAGGATCAGGCCGCACTCCTCGGCGATCGGGATGAAGCGGGCCGGCTCGATGCTGCCCAGCTCCGGATCGTGCCAGCGCAGCAGCGCCTCGGCGCCGATCACGCGCCCGGTGTCGAGCGCGACCTGGGCCTGCAGGTGGACCTCGAAGCCGCCGTGCTCGAGCGCCGCCCACATCCGGTTTTCCAGCATCAGGTGCTCATGGGTGGCGGCGTTCATGGCCGGCGAGAAGAAGCGGAAATTGCCGCGGCCGTCGCGCTTGGCGGCGTACATCGCCATGTCGGCGTGGCGCACCAGGGTCTCGGCATCCAGGCCGTCGTCCGGGAACAGGGCCACGCCCACGCTGGCGCCACTGTGCGCGGTGATGCCGTTCAGGTAGTAGGGCTGCTGCAGCGATTCGACCAGGCGCACCGCCACCGTCGTCACGCTGTCCGGGCTCAGGGGGCCGCCCAGCACGATGATGAATTCGTCGCCGCCCAGGCGGGCCAGGGTGTCGACGTCGCGCAGCAGGTCCTTCATGCGTGCGCTGGCGCCCACCAGCAGCTGGTCGCCGGCCTGGTGGCCGAGCGAATCGTTGATCTTCTTGAAGTGGTCGAGGTCGATGAACAGCACCGCCAGCGGCAGGTTCGAGCGGCGCGCCTGGGCCAGCTGCTGCTCCAGCCGCATGCCGAGCGCGGCGCGGTTTTCCAGGCCGGTGAGCGGGTCGTGGTGGGCCAGGCGGTGGATATGGGCCTGCGAGCGGTGCTGTTCGGTCAGGTCGCGCAACATGCAGACGTACAGCCGCTCGGCCGGCAGCTCCACCTGCGACACCGTGACCGCCAGCGGAAAAGGTTCGGCGCGCGCATTGATGCCGTCGAGTTCGCGCTCATCAAGCGGCGCCCGGGCCAGGCGCGTCAGCAGCGCGGCGCCGTCCTCGCCGTCGGTGCCCGGCACCAGGGTGGTGAAGTCCAGGCCCTGCAGGTGGGCCTGCGGATAGCCGAACAGCGCCGCCGTGGCCGGATTCGCCGACACCACCACGCCGCCGGCATCGACGGTGACGATGGCGTCGCCCGCGTTGTCGAGGATGGCCTGCAGGCGCGCCTCGCGGTCGCGCAGGCGGGTGGTGCGGTCCCGTACCTGGGCGTCGACCGCGGCGCGCTCGCCGCTGATCAGCAGCAGCAGCGCGCCCAGCAGCGCGGTCAGCAGCAGGCCCGAGGTCAGCACCGTCCAGCTGACCAGGCCGCGCTGCTCTTCGAGGTAGGCGATGGTCGGCGAAAAGCGCAGCATGTAGCTGCGTCCGCCGAAGCCCAGCTTGACCGGATAGTCGAACGGACGGAACGGCCGCCGCATGTCGCCCAGCAGCGGGTGCGGCGTGGCGTCGGTGACGTCGGTCAGGCTGAGCTGGAAGCCGCCGAAGCCGCTGCGCCGCACTTCTTGTGTGACGAAGGCGGGCACGTCGAGCACCAGGGCCAGCAGCCCGACCGGCGACCGGCCCGGCTCGCCCACCGAACGGAACAGGGTGATGCCGGGGTTGCCGTTGCGGACCAGTTCGAGCGGCGCCGTCGCTACCGCCTGATTGCTCTGCAGGGCGCGCTCGGCCGCGTCGGCACGTCCGGGCGCGGTCAGGTAGTCGATGCCGCGAAAGCCGTTGTTTGCGGGTGGCCAGGTGTACAGCACCGGCAGGTACTGATCGCGTTCGCCGGCCGGATACATCGCCCGGCCGAGGCCGAGATCGCGCAGACCCGGGAAACCGGGGTCGACCTCGGCGCGCACCCAGGCTTCGAAGGCGCTGCGTTCGGCCCGGGCCACCGGCACGATCCAGTTGATCGCAAGGATGTCGCTGCGTCCACCCACATAGCCGCTGGCGATGCGCAGGAACTTGTCGCGCGCCATGTATTTTTCGTCGGCGCCGAGAGTGCGGGCGAAGGTGCCGACGAAGCGCTCGTGTTCGTTCATCTCGGCCTGCAGGCCGTCGGCCACCTCCTGGGCTTTCACCCGGTAGGGCTGCAGGTGCTGCTGGGTTTCCCAGTGCACGGCCTGCTCGTAGACCGCCACCACGGCGCCGGCCGCCAGCACCAGCGGAATGCCCACCAGCGGCGCCCGCTGGCGCCACAGCGGCCGCGGGCGCCCGCAGGCGATCCAGACCAGGGGCGCGGCCAGCAGCACGCCGATGGTGTCGCCGGCCCACCAGTTGATCCAGTTCGCCGCGCGTTCGGCGGGCGGAATCAGGCCCAGCAAATAAAGGGCGGAGACGCTGAGGGTGGCGTTGATGAGGCTCATGACCGGGGCCAGCATC
This sequence comes from Massilia sp. 01N410, assembly GCF_056399665.1. NCBI lineage: Bacteria > Pseudomonadati > Pseudomonadota > Betaproteobacteria > Burkholderiales > Oxalobacteraceae > Massilia > Massilia sp. 01N410. Next base: position 193,582 of record NZ_JBFTRV010000012.1, read on the forward strand.
AGGAAGCGGCCGACGTCGCGCGCCGAGTCGAGGCCAGGGCGTATCAGGCGCCGGAACCAGAGCGCGCCGAGCCAGGCCTGCAGCACCGAGCCGAAGGTGGTGACGGCCATCGCCGCCCATGCGGCGGCCGGCGCCGCCTCCGGGGACAGCCAGGCGCCGGGCAGGTGCAGCAGGGCAGCGCCCAGCGCGATGGCCGGCAGCACCCGCCAGCCTCCGGTGACCGCCAGCGCGAGGCCGACGCCGGCCGGCAGGAAGACCGGCGTGGCATAGCCGGGAGGAAGGGCGAGCAGGTCGGTGAGGAAGCGCGCGGCCCCGTACACACCGACGGTCACCAGCCCGGCCAGCAGGAGTTGCGGCCAGTACCACCGTGCTTTGCTTGCTGCTGAGCGCGCCATGTTCGTCCTCGCCGATGAAGCCAGTCTAGCGCCGTGGACGAGGGCAGGGCGCTAATTTGCAAAACAGCCCTTGCAGACTTGCACTTGGGTCGCTACAATCACGCCCCGAAGCAACGACACTATGTGAGTCGGATCAGTTCTGATAAAACAATAGTTGACAGTAGTTTGTCCGTGCTTCATACTCTGCGGTTCTTCGCGGGTGGGGTGGCCGAGTGGTTAAAGGCAGCAGACTGTAAATCTGCCCTCTCTGAGTACGCTGGTTCGAATCCAGCCCCCACCACCAAAAAAGCGTTGATCGTGTTGTGAATCGAAAGCAGTTGAGTTGAGAAGTGCCTCGTGCGGGTGTAGCTCAATGGTAGAGCTGAAGCCTTCCAAGCTTATGACGAGGGTTCGATTCCCTTCACCCGCTCCAGTTTCAAATCAGCCCTTGTAGCTCAGTGGTAGAGCACTCCCTTGGTAAGGGAGAGGCCACGTGTTCAATCCACGTCAAGGGCACCAGAATTTAGTACGGCAGTCGTAGTCTTCGACCGTCAGGCGTGCCTGGTAATTTCAAACATCGTTAGGATCTTAGGAGTCAAGAATGGCAAAAGGTAAATTCGAACGGACCAAGCCGCACGTCAACGTCGGCACCATTGGTCACGTTGACCACGGCAAAACCACCCTGACGGCTGCAATCGCAACCGTTCTGTCGAAGAAATTCGGCGGCGAAGCCAAGGCCTACGACCAGA